>JAEEHM010000006.1 GCA_016280895.1 Bacillota bacterium | reverse complement strand
TTTATTTAAATCAATTTTATTAAACTGGCTAACTTCTTTGAAATTAGGATACATTCTAAATAAGCTTCTGATTCTTGCATATGCATATTGAGCATAATATACTGGGTTTTCATTAGATTGTTTTAAAGCAAGGTCTAAATCTAAATCCATTTGGGTAGACAAAGCCTTTTGAATGAATAAGAAACGTAAAGCATCAGCACCAACTTCATCAATTAAATCTCTCATAGTGATCGCTTTTCCACTACGTTTACTCATCTTTATTTCTACTCCATCTTGCATTACACGTACCATTTGTAAGATGTCAACGTTTAAGCAGTCGGGATTTCCACCACAGAATTTAATAGCAGCCTTTAGTCTTGGAATATATCCATAATGATCAGCACCTAATACATCAATTAATTCATCATATCCTCTAGAAAGTTTATTCATGTGATATGCAATATCAGGTGTTAAATAAGTTAGTGTTTTATCAGATTTGATTAAAACTCTATCTTTTTCATCACCATATTCAGTAGTTTTTAACCAAAGCGCACCTTCATCTTCATAAGTGTAGCCACTATTCTTTAAATATTCAATTGTTTTTTCAACATCACCATTGTCATATAATGATTTTTCCGAAAACCAAGTATCAAATGTAACATTAAAATCATTTAAATCTTTCTTTAAATTATTTAGTAAATAATTAACACCAAATGTTCTAAAATAATCATGACAATAATTATAATCATTGTTGATGATATATTTATCACCAACTTCATCTTTAATCATCTTCGCAATTTCAATGATTTCTTTTCCATGGTAACAATCATCATCAAGTTCAAATGGCAATCCATATAATTCATTATATCTTGCATAGATACTTTTAACTAAGTTTTCTATTTGATTACCACCATCATTGATATAATATTCTCTATTTACATCAAATCCAGCTTTTTTATAAATTCTTGCAAGTGAATCACCATATGCAGCACCACGGCAATGACCAACATGTAAAAATCCAGTTGGATTAGCACTTACATATTCAATATCTACTTTTTTACCTTTTCCAAAATTTGAATTACCATAATTATCTTTTTCTGCATTTATTTTAAATACAACATTTGATAAATATTTTTTATCAATAAAGAAATTGATAAATCCATTTAATACTTCTACTTTTTCTAAATGATTTTTATTATTATCAAAGTTTTCAATGATTTCATTAGCAATTATTACAGGTGCTTTTCTTAAAGGTTTAGCAAGTCTCATTGCAATATTGATAGAATAATCACCATGTAATTTATCTTTAGGTGTATCAAAGAAAATATCTTTTTCTTCTATATCTAAATCAAATTTATTCTTAATTGATTTGATAATATCTAATTTTAAGTTGTTTAATAATTCATTAATCATATATAACCTCTATTTTATATTATTATACCATAATTTAGCATATTAATCAAGAAAACAGTTTTTGTTGAGTCCAAATTACAAAAACATTATTAGATATATTGGCAAAGTTATTAAATTGTTTTCCTCCTAAATACGGTTTTTCCAATATTTTTTTATTAATATTTACCGGTTTTTCTAATATTTTTAAATAATAAAATATAACAGCATTATAAAAGTCCTCGCATATACAAGGACTTTTACACTCATGGTTTTATTCAATACCAAATAAAGTTTTAATAGCAGCTACTTTTTCAGGATCATCTACATTAGCAAGGGCAGCTTCAACTTCTGCTTGTTGTTCAGCTGTAACTGTAATACTTGCATCAGTTGATTCAAGCGCTGCAAGAGCAATAGATGAATTAGCAAGGCTTGTTACCATTGCGTTTACATCATCAATTGTACCATCTTCTTGGTAATCTACAATTGAATCTAATAGGCCAGCTTCTTGTTCAAAATTAATTTCGCTTAAATCAAAATCACTTAAATCTACTGGCACATCAAATGAATCAGCAAGTTCAGTTATTATTTCTGTAACTGTTTCTTGTGCTTCTTCTGTTAATTCACCATTGATTGTATCTAGATTTGATAATACTTCTTTGATAGTTTCTACATTTGTGGAATTAAGTCCACCAGAAAAATCAACATCTTTTAATGCTAATAATTCATTTGCCATTTTAGCAGCGCCAATAAGTGCATCAATTTGACCATTTAATGTTAATGTTTTACCATCTTCAGTTTTTGTTACTGCAATTTTCGCAAATAAGAAATTACCATTTTCATAATAAATCTTTCCAACACCACTTGAAACTGCTTCATTACAATCAAGATTTGCAGGTAGAGTAACTAATTTTTTATCATTAACTTCAACTTCAGATAATTTTCCAACATTAGCACAAACTCCAGCTAAAGGAACACATAATGCAACTGCAATAACAGCACCTTGGATAATACCAACAATTCCACCAATTAATCTTCCCTTTGCTTCACGAGCAAAGATAGCACCTAATATTCCTGATACGATTAAAGATACTAATTGTAGGACTAATAATCCTAAAATAAATGCTACTACAATTATAATCAATTTAATAATTGGAATGATATTATCTTCCATTGATTTAAAATCTTCTGGGATTTTTGATACAATAAATTCTTGAACTGTTTGTGAACCAATCTTTAAATTCAATACGAAATCACCAATTTTATCTTTAAATAGGAATAATACTGCAATAACAGCTGCAATAACAATCAATCTAATAATAGATTTCCCAATTCCTCTTTTTAATCCAAGCAAAAAGCCAAGTCCCAAACATGCAAGGGAAATAACTATAAACGCAATTGAAATGTAATTCATATTTCTCTCTCCTTTTTATTTTCAATAATTATATTCTTAGAATATTAATTTTTCCTAAAAAAATATCCAGAAAGCCGTTAGTACATGATGTGAACCATCGGTTCACCTAAGGTGGAAACCTCTATTAATACACATCGTCGGGATTCTTAAATAATTAAGCGTTCAACTCCAGATGTGTCTTAGCTTCCTATTCATTCATGTAAGGTTCGCATATATAGTACAAATGCGCACTTTCCAGACACCTTTATTATAATAATAAATTCACATATAGTCAATTATTTTAAAAACATTTTTTATGAAAATTTTTCATTTATTCTTATTTAAAAATAATCATTTTCTTGATATAATATACTCATGAAAAATTATATCAATACTCAACATTCTTATTATACACTTGACTATTATTTAAAAGAAAAATACCATTCAAAAGTATTTAAAGTTGCTTTAAATGGTAATTTTACTTGTCCAAATCGAGATGGTACTAAAGCTTATGGTGGTTGTATTTTTTGTAGTGATAGTGGTAGTGGTGATTTTAGTGGCAATAAAGAAGATTCACTTATTACTCAATTTAATGAAGTAAAAGATATTATTTCTAAAAAATGGCCAAATTCTAAATATATTGCGTATTTTCAAGCTAATTCTAACACTTATGCACCACTTGATAAGCTAAAAAGCTTATATGAAGAAGCTTTATCCTTACATAAAGATATTGTTGGATTAGATATTGCAACAAGACCAGATTGTATCAGTGATGAATGTTTAGAATATTTAGATTATTTAAACACAAAAACTGACCTTACAATTGAACTAGGTCTTCAAACAATCCATTCTTCTACTCAAAAATATTTGAATTTATGTTACAACACAGAAGATTTTGATAATTGCGTTAAAAGATTAAGATCCAAAAACATCAATGTTGTAGTACATATTATAAACGGTCTTCCTTTTGAAACAAAATCTATGATGTTAGATACTATTAAACACATCAATAATCTAGATATTCAAGGTATAAAAATTCATTCATTATTTGTGTTAAAAGGCTCAGTATTAGCCTCTCATTTCTTAAACAATGAATTTAAAATCCTAAGTTTAAACCAATATGTTGATATAGTCTGTGATCAATTATCAATATTAAGAGATGACATTGTTGTCCATAGAATTAGTGGCGATCCTCCCAAAGACTTATTAATAGAACCAACATGGTCACTAAAAAAATTTGTGGTAATGAATGAAATTGATAAAGAAATAAAAAAAAGAATGTATTATCAAGGAATAAATAATAAAAGATGCTAAAAAATTAGCATCTTTCATTATATTCTTTCTACTTTTAGTTTTGATTTAAATGAAATCAAATTAGATGATTTAATTTGACCAAATACATAAATAATATCATCTTCTTCTTTTGTATAAACTAAAATATCATCACCTTCTACACATTCATGAGAATAGATAATTTCAAATTCTTTGATTCGCAAGTTTTTATCAATTGCATTTATTATAACATCTCCATATTTTGTGTTATTCATATGATGATAATGATCTAAATCAGAATAATTGACATGATATTCACATTTTAAAGTAAAATCATTTAAATCATTCATTTTAACTAAGTCTTTGTCGAATTCCAAACCATTATTATCTTCTATACACTGTCCATTATATTCTGCTTTTTCTCTTGTGATTCTATGGGTTGTAAAATCAACTAAGCACCATCTACTTATACCAATGACATGTAACATGCCTTTATTTGATTTAAGTTCATAGCATCTGTCATATTCAATTCTACCAGCAGGTAGAGGATATGTTGTTGCATCAAAAATATCATACATATCACTATCATGTAATAATACATATTTTTGTTTAGCAAGAATCCAAGCAATATTTTTAGCTTTTAAATCTTCATAACCAAGACCAATATCATTAGCATGATCTGTTGCTATTCCTTGAAATAAATCAAGAATTGCAGTTGGTCTAATCTTGTCCATAGAATCAAAATCATTTGGGCGAGTATAAAAATTCTTATAAGTTTTTATTAATTTTGCCAATGTAATCTAAAATCTCCTTTGTTTTGTCGCATTGTTCCCAAGTAAAACCAGTTTTTCCAAAATGACCATAATTAGTAGTTTCTTTATAAATTGGTCTTCTTAAATCTAAGTGCTTGATTAAAGCTCTTGGACTAAGTGGGAATAGATCTCTTATCATTTGACATACTTGTTCATTACTTAAATCATATTTAAATGATTTACCATATGTATCAAGCATAATTGATGTAGGTTCTGCTACACCAATAGCATAAGATAGTCCTACTTCAATTTTATCAATGATGCCACTTGCAACCAAATTCTTTGCGATATAACGGCACAAATATGCTGCAGATCTATCTACTTTAGATGGATCTTTTCCACTAAATGCGCCTCCACCATTATGGCACATTCCACCATATGTATCAACAATAATCTTTCTTCCGGTTAGGCCACTATCTCCAGTTGGTCCACCAATTACAAATCTACCTGTTGGGTTGATATAATACTTAGTATCTTTATCAAGTAAATGGGCAGGAATTACTTTTTTTATTACTTCTTCTTTTACATATTTACGTAAATCTTCAGTACTGATAGTCTCATCATGTTGAGTTGATACTACTACATTATCAATTCTTTTTAATTTTCCATTTTCATATTCAGCTGTTACTTGCGCTTTTCCATCAGGTCTTAAGAAACTAACTTCATTATTTTTTCTTAAGTCAGCAAGTCTTTTAGTAAGTTTATGAGAATACATAATAGGTGCAGGCATTAATTCTTCTGTATCCTTGCATGCAAGACCAAACATCATACCTTGGTCTCCAGCGCCTTCATCATCACCAACTCCCATTGCGATATCAGGAGATTGTTGATTTAGACGTATTTCTACTTCTAATGATTTATCACTAAATCCTAATTTAGGATCAGTATAACCAATTTCAGCAACTGTATCTCTTACAACTTTTTCAACATTTACACTTGCATTAGCACTAACTTCACCCATTACAAGCACAAAATCAGTAGTAGCAACTACTTCACAAGCAACATGAGCATTCTTATCTTGAGCTAAGTACTCATCTAAAATACTATCAGCTATTTTATCGCACACCTTATCAGGATGGCCTTCAGTTACTGATTCTGAAGTTAAAAATTTAATTTCTTTTTCCATATTTTATTCCTTCTACAAATTTTACTACTTTGACGTTTATCGTCTTTTTTTATTTTTGTTTGTGTCTTTATTTTTAGAGTGTTTATGTCTTGGTTTTTCTTTTGCAACCTCAACAATCACTCTTTTATTTTGAAATTTTTGTCTTTCAAATGCTTTTAAAATCTTTTTTGTGTAATCAATAGATGTTTCAAAGAAAGAAAAATCATCATGAACTTCCACTTCTTTTATTGCATCTTTCTTTAAATTAGCGATTGATGTAATTAATATTTTAAGTTCACTTATCTTTATACCATGTGACTTACCTAAATTGATGAAAAATCTTACCTTATGTCCCTTTGATTTTACCTTAGATTCAATTGAATCATTGATAAGGTCAATTTCTTGACTTTCATCCATTTGCATTAGAATAAGACCACTGATTACATCTTCTGCTAATATTGATTTATCAATTATCACATCTTTAATTGTTTTTGTGATAATCTTTTTTGATTTAGATGTGCTAATATCATCCTTCATTGTTTCGTTGACAGCTTGATCAATGATTCTTCTGATACGCACTTTTAATACTGCATTTAAGCTAGGTACTTCAAGTTTTTCAATTTTAGCTTTAGTATACGCAATAATACCCCGTAATCTAAATTTTTCATTAGTATTAACTAAAGTAATTGCGATGCCTTCTTTTTTTGCTCTACCAGTTCTACCAATACGGTGAATATAATATTCGTCATCATCTGGTACATCATAATTGATAACTACATCAATATCATCAATATCTAAGCCCCTTGCGGCAACATCAGATGCAACAAGAACTTCTAAAAGTCCTTTTCTAAAGCGATCCATTACACGGTCTCGTTGCATTTGACGCATATCACCATGTAAGCCTTCGACAACATATCCTCTTTGCATCAAAGAACTTGTAACTTCATCTACTGCTTTCTTGGTATTACAAAAGACCATAACTGAAGTGTAGTTATTATAATCAATTAATCTACTCATTACTTCAATTTTGTCTTTTTCTTTCACAATGATGTAATATTGTGTAACAGTATCAACAGTTAAAGATTTTGTTTGTAATTTAATTTTATATGGATCATGTAAATATAAATCACATATTTCTAATATTTCTTTAGGAAATGTTGCTGAAAACAACATTGTTTGATGAGATTCATTCTTTACAGATTCTAATATTTCATCAACATCTTCTCTAAAGCCCATATTCAGCATCTCATCAGCTTCATCTAAAACTAATGTCTTGATTTTATCAATATGTAGACTACCTCTATTTAGATGATCTTTTAACCTACCTGGGGTTGCAACAACTATTTGTGGTTTTTTCTTTAACAATGTTAGTTGTTTTTCAATATTTTCTCCACCATATAAGGTCACAATATTGATATCATCTAAATACATTGAATAATCTTTCAAATCATTTGTGATTTGCATGGCAAGTTCTCTAGTTGGAGCAAGTATTAATACTTGCACATATTTACCACCTTCAATGTTATTTAGAATTGGTAATCCATAAGCTAAAGTCTTACCAGTACCAGTAGGTGAATTAGCGATAATATCTTTTCCTTCAATAGCTACTGGTATTACTTTTTCTTGAATCTCGGTAGGATTAATAAAACCTAAAGAATTACAAGCTTCTTTTAATTTATCTTTTATATTTAATTCACTAAATTGCATATTATAACCATGAATAAGCTTGTTTTAGCCTTCTAATTGATTCTGCTTTACCTAAAATGTCAGCAATTTCTACAGATCCACCTGGTGTAACTAAACATGCACTTAAAGCTATTCTCATAACAGTATATACTGCACCAGCTTTTAATTCTAATTTAGTTGCCATATCTGTAGTTGCTTGATGTAAGCTATCTTCAGTCCAATCTTTTAATGCTTCAAAATAAGGAATTACTTCACTTAAGATGTTTTTCGCAATATTAGCATCTAATTTGAATTTCTTATTGTTGTACATTTCTGGATCAATTTGTTTGAAATCTTCAATAAATGCAACTTTTTCTGGAATTTCAGAGAATATTTCAATTCTTGATTGTAATAATTTTCCAAATTTATTGTAATCATATTTATCTTTTATAATTGATGCATCAAAATATGGTTTAGCATATTCCATGAACTTATCAAATGGTAATTCTTTAATATATTCACCATTTAACCACTTCATCTTAGCTTCATCAAAGATTGAAGATGATTTAGATAAACCACTAATTGAAAATTTTTCAATTAATTCTTCCATTGTGAATTTTTCTTGTTCACCTTTAGGACTCCAACCTAAAAGTGCAATATAATTTACAATAGCTTGTGGTAAATATCCTTTTTTCACAAAATCATCAAAGTTAGCATCGCCATAACGCTTTGATAACTTTCTAGTTTCATCCTTCATAATTGGAGTTAAGTGAATATAATGAGGTCTTGGCCAACCTAATGCATCATAAAGTAGATTATATTTAGGAGTAGATGATAAATATTCATTGCCTCTCATAACATAAGTGATATGCATTAGATGATCATCAATTACATTAGCGAAATTATATGTAGGAAGACCATCAGATTTGATTAAAATTTGGTCTTCAAGTTCATTATTTGGAATAGTAACATGACCAAATACTAAATCATCAAATTCAGAAACACCTTCAGTTGGCATGTTTTGTCTGATAACATAAGGAACTCCTGCTGCAAGTTTTGCATCAACTTCTTCTTTAGATAAGTGTAAGCAATGTTTATCATATCTTGCAATACCATTTACTTTTAGACTATCTAATCTTTCTTTATCACAGAAACAATAATAAGCGGCACCTTTATCAACTAATTCTTTAGCATATTTTAAATAAATATCTTTTCTTTCAGTTTGCACATAAGGTCCATAAGGTCCACCCTCATTTGGTCCTTCATCAATCTTCATACCAGCTTCTGCTAATGTTTTATAGATAACCTCAACTGCACCTTCAACATAACGTTCTAAATCTGTATCTTCGATTCTTAAAATAAAATCACCATTATTTTGTTTTGCGAATAAGTAGCAATACAGCGCAGTACGTAAGCCTCCTACATGTAAAAAGCCAGTAGGACTAGGTGCAAATCTTGTTCTTACTCTTTCATTATTATTCATCATTATTCTCCTTTTACTTTAAAAAACACATATAAGCGCATCCTTATATGTGCTTTTTTATTTAAATTTTATTAATTATTTTAAATTTGCAATCATCTTTGAATATGTGCTTCGTGAATTAGCCATTAAATCACTAGCATTACCATATTCAACAACCTTACCCTCATTTAAAATCAAGATCTTATCACATTTTGCAAGTGTCACAATACGATTAGATGCAATAATCATAATCTTATTCTTAAGTTTAAAGAATTCTTCTAGAATTTCTTTTTCACTTGTAGGATCAAGTTTATTAGTAGCATCATCTAAGATGATAATTGGTGAATCTTTATAAAAAGCATTAGCTAAACCAATACGTTCAATATCAGATTGTGATAAATTAACATCCTTCACATTTTCTTGATCTCGTTTAGGTAAATTCATTAATAAAACTTTTAATTTACATTTATTTAAAGCATCATTATATTTATATTCATCAATTGTTGATGGATATGTAATATTTTCTTCGATTGTTCCATCAAAAAGTTCATAATTTTGTGGAACATATGCAATTATTTCTCTTAAATAAGCAGTACTCAATTTATTAATATCACAATTATTAATTGAGATATTTCCAAATCTAGGTCTAATTAATTTAGTAAGTAAATCTAATACAGTAGTTTTACCACTCTTTTGATAACCAAGAATTCCTAATTTTTCTCCCTTTTGTAGTTCAAATGAAACCTTATCAACGCCAGCATTATTCAAATTATATTCAAAGCTGACATTAGTAAATGTGATTGAATGAATTTCATCAGAAAGTGCATTCAAGCTTTCATTTCTAGCCTCAGGTCTAAAATCTAGAATATTATCTACTTTCTTAATAGCATCACTAACATATAATTTTTCAAAATAAACATTTAATAATTTATGGAATTCATTATACACAATTGGAGATGTTAGTATAGCAGCAATTGATAAAGCTAAATTATAATTTTCAACATTATAAACACCAAAAATAAATGTTGAAACTAAAGCAACAATCACAATATCAGAAATAAAGATATTTAAATGTTTGTCGTTTACCGCATTTAATGTTAAACGGATATCTAAATTCTTTCTGATTTTTTGTGATAATTCAGCATAATCTTTTTCTTCTTTTAAAATACCATTTCTAATCTTGATTGTTTTTAAGTTTTGAATATTATTCTTAATTTCTAAATCACGAGATGCTTCAAGTGATTCATATTTTTCATTTTGTTTGGAAATAAATTTACCAATATATCTAGTAGCTAAATAAATTAGAGGAACTGTTCCTAAAATAATTAATCCAGCTGTAACATTAAACACAAATAGCACAATTAAAGATGCTAAAAAAGTTGAAGCATAATAAATAAGTTTTAAAATGTGACTAGAAAAATATTTATTACCAATAATATCAGTAGAATCAAGAAGTGTTGTAATAACATCATCAGTATTCATCTCATTGATTTCTAAATATTCACCACGAAGTAATGAACTATAAGCATTATTTCTAAGCATTTGTGTTATTTCACTACCAAATTTAGAACATGAATAATCTAGACTAGTATTAACTAAGAATGATAATATTACATCAATTCCTAAAGAAATTACTAAAATAATTGATGTTATCATTGATATTCTGTTTGTATCATTTAAAGCATCAATTCTATTTTGATAGATGCTAGCATCAAGTTCAGCAATTACTGCTTTATTTTGAAGAATTGATTCAAACATTTCAATGATAAATTTCATCAGTAGAGGAAACGCAATTAAAAGTGTAAGTGATGCAAACATCAATAACACAATCTTCACAATTACTTTAGGATTGTTGGAACAATAATTTTTAATTAAATCTTTTGTTTTCATTCGCAAATTCCTCCTTTTAGCATATTATACCATTTTTCATATATTATTTCAATGTTTTTTAAAATAAATACATTTTCATTTTAATTCAATGATTTGTATTTTAAAATAATATGGTGTATAATATATGCATAATAATCAAAAAAGGAAATATATTTATGAAAATTGCAGTATATCCAGGATCATTTGATCCTATTTCAAATGGACATTTAGATATTATCGAAAGAACTTCAAAAGTATTTGATAAAGTATATGTATTAATATCAGTAAATCCTAATAAAGAATACATGTTTAGTGTCAAAGAAAAGGAAGAAATGATAAAAAAAGCAACTAAGCATATTAAAAATGTGGAAGTTGAAGCATATGATGGCTTAGTTTTAGATTATGCTAAACTAAAAGGTGCTAGTGTTATCATCAGAGGTCTTAGAAATTTCATTGATTATCAAGATGAAATTACATTATTTCAATTTAATAGATCTATTGATGAAAACATTGATACTTTTGTGTTATTCCCATCTGCAAATAATCTATTCTTATCATCTTCTTCTATTAAACAACTTGTTAAACTAAATGCTGATATTTCAAATTATGTACCTAAATGTTTAAAAGATGAAATAGAAACAAAAATAAAGGAAAGGACAAAATAGTTCTTTCCTTTTTTGATATAAATCTATTGATTTGAATCTATTGATTTGAATCTATTGATTTAAATTTCTTTTCCTGCAAATTGAGTCATATAAAGGCTATAATATTTACCTTGATGAGCAATAAGTTCATCATGATTACCCATTTCAATAACTACTCCACCATCAATTACCACGATTAAATCTGCATCTTGAATTGTTGATAAACGATGGGCAATAATTAAAGATGTTCTATTCTTCATTAGATTTACCATAGCATCTTGAATATGCTTTTCAGTTCTTGTATCAACTGATGATGTTGCTTCATCTAAAATTAGAATTTTCGGATTAGCAAGAATTGCACGCGCAATTGTAAGTAATTGTCTTTGCCCTTGAGAGATGTTTGTAGCACCTTCAGTCAACATTGTTTTCTTACCATTTTCAAGTTTAGATACAAATGAAGTACAGTTCGCAAATTCAAGTGCTTGATCTACTTCTTCATCAGTAGCATCAGCACGTCCATATCTTACATTATTTTCAATAGTATCAGAGAATAATACTGGATCTTGTAATACTATTGATATTGCAGAACGTAAATCTTTCTTAGAAATATTGAAAATATTATGATCATCAATATAAATTTCACCGCTATCAATATCGTAGAAACGCAGTAATAAGTTTACAATTGTGGTTTTACCGGAACCAGTTGCACCAACAAGAGCAATCTTGTGACCACTGTATACATCAACATTGAAATCTTTTAATACTTGTTTATCTTTAGTATAACCAAACGCAATATGTCTAAAATCAATATCACCTTTGATTGTTTCTAAATCAAAGTCTTCTTTTTTAGAGAAATCTTCTTCTTGTTCATCCAGTACCGCAAATACACGTTCTGCACCGGCAAGTGCTGTCAATAAACTAGAATATAACTGTGCAATTTCTGTAATTGGACGTGTGAATTGTTTAGTAGTAGATAAGAACATGATCACAATTGATGCATCTAATGCAGCACCAAGTAAAGTCTTACCCATACCATAATAGATAAATATTGCTCCCATTAAGCATACTAAGAAATAGCCAACATTACCAATAAAATTCATAACTGGGCCCATCGAACCACCAATGAATTGTGCTCTCATACCAACTTTAGTATATTCTTTACTTGCTTGTCTAAATTTTTCATTAGCTTTTTCTTGATAATTATACGCAATAACAGTTTTATAGCTACTTACCATTTCTTCAGTTTGAGAATTTAGATTACCTAAAATACCTTGTTGTTTCGCAAATAATGGTCCCATATGTTTAGACATAAAACCAGTAACGATTAATGTTAATACTAACACAACCATAGACACAAGCGTTAATAGTGGTGAATAATAAATCATAATCGCAAGACAACCAAGAAGTGTTAAAATACCACTAATTAATGATGTGATTGATTGTGATACTGCATTTGCGATATTATCTACATCATTTGTCATTCTACTCATGATATCACCATGTCTATGAGTATCAACATAAGCAATTGGTAATTTTACGATCTTCTTAAATAAATCATTACGTAATTTTCTAACAGTTCTTACTGATAAATAAGCACCAAGTAGACTTGAGAAATATTGAAGTACACAATATAAGACATGTAAAATACATAAAATCAATGTCCACTTAAAGAATTCATCTTTATCAGGTTCAATAGTAAATAATTTAGTTTCTGAATTATAAATACCAAGAGTAGCAACAACATTTTTAATTGCGATATTTGTGAATACATTGGCAAGCGTAAAGAATACTACTACAAAAAGTAATGTAATTAATAAAATCTTTGAACTTGAAATATATTTAATTAATCGCTTTAATGTTGCTTTCGCATTTTGTGGTTTTTCTTTAGGTCTCGCAAAACCTCTTGGACCACCACCAACATGAACTTGTTGATTCTTCTTTTCGTTTTTATTATTTGAATTCATCGAAAACATCCTCCTTCTTTAATTGTGAATTATAGATGTCTTGATAAATATCACATGATTTCATTAGATTTTCATGTGTATCAAAACCAACAATACTACCCTTATCAATTACAATGATCTTATCTGCATTTTTAGCTGTTGCAACTCTTTGCGCAACAACTATTTTTGTCATTTCAGGGCAGAATTTTCTCATTGCACTGTGAAGTTTCGCTTCAGTTATTAAATCTAGTGCTGATGTTGAATCATCAAAGATAATAATTTCTGGCTTTTTAATTAAAGCACGTGCAATTGATAATCTTTGTTTTTGGCCACCTGATAAGGATGTACCTTTTTCTTCAACCCATTCATCTAGGCCTTTTTCTCTTGTGTCAATAAATTCTTTTGCTTGTGATATTTCAATTGCTTCTTCAATTTCTTCATCACTTGCATCAGCTTTTCCCCATAAAATATTTTCTTTAATAGTTCCTTTGAAAAGCTCTGCTTTTTGAAGACAAGTTGCAATTTTATCTCTTAATTCAAATAATTTGAATTCCTTCACATTCACACCATCAACTAATACTTCTCCTTCTGTACAATCATAGAAACGAGGAATTAGATTAATTAGAGATGTTTTACCACAACCAGTTGAACCAACGATTGCTACCATTTCACCCTTATTAATTTTAAAATTCATATTAGAAAGCACGTTAGCACTTGCTTTTTCATATTTAAATCCAACATTTTTAAATTCGATTGTACCAGCTTCAGTTAATGTGCTAATATCTAAATTACCATCTTCAATTTCAATTTTTGAGTCTAATACAGCATTAATACGTTTTGCAGATGCTGATGCATTAATAACCATTGTAAACATCATACCAAGCATCATTATTGACATACAAATCATTGAAATATAAGTAACTGCCGCAGTAATTTGACCAAGCATGATCATATTAGAATCATCAACAGTGCCAATTCCACCCCAAGCTGCAAATGCTTCTAGAATAGATGAACCGCCATAATAATAAATGAACATTGATGCTCCATAGATGATAATCATCATAAGTGGCATTACAAAGGCCATTGCTTTATTAACAAATAATAATGTTTTTGTGAAATCATCATTTGTAGCAACAAAACGATCATATTCATAATCTTCTTTTCCAAAAGCTTTAATAACTCTAGCACCACTTACATTTTCATGCACAACAGTATTTAAATTATCAATCTTTTTACGCATTGACATAAAATGTGGTGTCATTGTTTTCATAAAAACAATCATTATTAATAATTCAAGTGGTAAAATGATTAAAATCAAATAGCCAAATCTAGGTGAAATTGAAATAGTAAATACTATACCTAAAATAAAGAAAGATGCAGCACGAACTAGACCACGAAGACTCATCGATAACATATTTTGTACTTGTGTAACATCATTTGTAACTCTTGTAATTAAAGTTGATGTTGAAAAATCATCTGCTTGATTATATGAAAGTTGCATTATCTTTTCATATAAGGCATTACGTAGATCATTTGAATATTTAAAACAAGCCAAATTAGTAAAAATACCTGCTAATATTCCAAATGTAACACCTAATAGCACAATACCAAGCATCATTAGTCCATACTTAGTTACATTTTCAATGGAACCAGTATTAATACCATAATCAACCATCTTCTGCATATATTGTGTCAAGAAGAAATCCATTGATACTTCGCCAAGCATCATTAAAGGTGCAAGAATTGCGATATACCAATACTTTTTCATATACCTAAGGATTCGCATAATTATTCTCCTTTTATAAACTATTATAATAATTATATAATAATCTTCTTCTTTTTTCAATAAATAATTGCTTTTTTTGAAGAATAAGAATACAATATATTTAGTTTTGCTTAAGGAGTTAAAAAATGAAAAAGAAATTAATCGGAATAACACCAAGAATTATTGTGGAAGGAACTGTCAGCAAACAATTTGTGAATGATACATATATGAATGCAATGTCATCATTAGGTTTCATTCCCCTAATGTTACCTTTAGATAATGATGATATTGAATCATTATTAGATATTTGTGATGGTTTTTTAGTTACAGGTGGTGAAGATATTACACCTTCATATTTCAATCAAGAAAATCAAGGTAGTAAAGGCTGTGATGAAAGATTAGATAAATTAGATAAGATTGTTGTAGAATATGCATATAATCATAAAAAACCAATGCTTGGAATATGTCGAGGTCATCAAGCAATCAATGTCTTCTTAGGTGGAGATTTAATCCAAGATATAGGAAAAAATCATCAAAGTGTAAGACATGAAGTAATCACAAGTGATAATAGATATTTCCATTTCCCTAAAGAAATGAATGTAAATAGCTATCATCATCAAGTAGTAAATAAACTAGCACCTGGACTAATTGAAATCGCAAGATCTAAGGAAGAAGGATATAATGAAGCATTCATTCATGAATCTTTACCAATTATATCATTCCAATGGCATCCAGAAAAAGTTCCAACTGAAGAATCAAGTAAGATGATTTTTAATAAATTTAAAGAACTTGTAGAAAGTAATAAGTAAACAAAAAGTGTCAACAAATAAAATTGTTGACACTTTTATCATTTATGATTAATAAAGAAAATTCTGTCTAAATATAGAACCAATACTATTATTCATCATTTGAGATGTAGGATAATTAAATACAAGAGTCCCCTCAATATATGCTTCTATATCTTCTTCTACTATCACTATAACTCCATTTGGTAACATAAAACTACCATTTATTGTAGATGGATAAATATTTTGAGATTTATTATAATTATTTACTAAAGCATTACCTCCACATAATAAACATGTTGCATACATCTGTCCACTATTATATGCATCTGGTGATACAATATGCGCTCGTAAACCAGTAACACCGCAACTACAACTTTGTCGATGTTGAATATAACTAACCCAAGTATACGTATAAGAATGATTATGACATACAATATTTGTATGGATTATACCATTATTACTAAGGTTTTGATAACACACTCTTAAATAATAAATACCTGTTGTCATAGATGGATTAATTAAAACTGAATATGTTCCGTTGTTATAAGTGTTAGTAGGATTATTTATTATTGCTTGCATATGACAATCATACAGCCTTACATTCAGCGGATAGCTAGATGAAACAGTAATCTGGTAATTTTTTGAATAATTAACATTAAGCTCATACATTTCATACTTGTGTATATTAGTTTCAGGTAATGTAGTGTCGAAGGGTTTATTAATTGTTGATCCATAAAGAGATAGGGTGCATGAATAATTAGTCTTAGGACGATAGGCTTTGACATACTGAAACTCAGTATCTCGGTTGCCATATGGACATTCATCACCATTATGTTCATAAACTCCATATTCTCCCCATTTAGAAATCAAATCAACATTAGGCAAAGTATCATTATTTGTAATATCAAAGTTATTATCATCAACAATAATTGCGGAATGAGAAATATAGGGACCATAAACTAATGTGTTATTATTAATAGGATGATATCCAACTGCATAATAGCATAGAATATCCCCATATTGCACATTAGCAACTTCATAATAACTATCATCATTTAAATATGAATTCGGATATGAAATCCAATAATGGTTAGATGAAGCATTTTGCATATACCATGCATATGAATGGCAGTTATACGCATCATTAGCAGGAGAAATGCAACTATTAACTAAAGATGGGAACTCTTCTACAATTTCAGAATGATATGATTCATATTGACTAGGCTGTATAGAGTTATTTTTATATACAGCATAGTTAATTACAGTTCCATTTGGAGCATAAATGTAATCTCTAGTTCCTTGTATAGTCTCATTCAAATGATAATTTCCTTCTAATATATTTAGCAGAAACATAGCTTCATGTGTCTTTATATTTCTATCAATCATATTTTCTAAACATTCATTCGCATCTTCCCTATTTGATAATTCACCATAATACTTATTGTTCACTTTAAATTTCTCTATTCCTAGTTCGACACTTGAAAATAGTTTGATATAGTCTAGTTCGTTATCAACAATCAAAACAATTAAATCATCAGTATTTAATTCCTCTAAATCCATATATTCATCAATTTCATTACTTTGTGTAGCATAATTATTATTCTCTATTTTTGAAGAAACACCTACAAAAATAAAAACGTTAATCACCAAAAATAATACAAGTAGTTTCTTTTTAAGAAATAACATAGCGCCTCCTATTCGTTCATTACTATTATGTTATCATATTTTACTTTTGTATACTCATTATAATCAATGGGTATAAGGCTAAAATATTGCTTATACCTCAGTATTTCGTTATTATTGCTATCAAATTCAGGAATATATAAAATAACATAACCACTTGGGCTTATTTTAAACCTACATACGAAATCAAGTAGATTAGTGAAATTATCGTCTTTATCGTATTGATTATTATACAACTCAATTATATCATAATTTCTCCAGTTGCTAATGTTTCCTCTTAATTCCTGATTATATTTTTCAAAAAAATCTTCTTGTTCATCGTATGATAAAATAGTATACGGAATATCATCAAAAAACAATAAACATGAATCAATAAAACTAATATCATGATAAACCCCAAAAACAGAACTGAAAATTCCTTCCATCAAACTCATTCTTTTAACGTCATCAAAAATAATTAATGAATCCAATTTATAATAGTCACTACTTTCATCAAAATATTCATTACAAAATGTTTTATTTTTCAAAGAACTTACAGTTTGTTTTGTTTCAAAAGATAATTTTGATAAATCAATTTTATTTAGTTTAGTATCCGAAAGTTTATTCGCCTCTGACTCAATTCTCATAATCTCTATTATTTTTGCCTCGTCACTTTCAATTTTCTCCAAATTATTAATAGCATTATTTATATCTCTTATTTCTTTATTGTTTTTATTGTAGATAAAAATGATACCAAATACTATAATCAATACAAATATTAAACTAGAAAGCACAAATGATAGTTTTTGTTTATGAATTCTAAATTTATTGTTTTCTTGTTTACATCTTTGAAGTATTGCTTTAGAATCATAATCAACATCAGGAACATCATTTTGAAGTAATTCTTTCAATTCATCATTTTCCATTTTCATTCCTCTTTTCAATAATTTCTTTTAATTTTTTTCTTGCTCTGTCTAACCTAGTTTGAGCATTCGTTTCGCTTATCTTTAAAATATTTGCTATTTCTTTGATACTTAAATCATCATAATAATATAAAATTATAATATTTTTATAACTATCTTTTAAAGATAAAACACAATTCATCATTTCTTCTCTTAAACTATTATCAGAAACAGAATTATCTTGAAGATTATTAATATATTCATCATTCAGCAAAACTATTTTTTTCTTTTTTACAGCATTTAAACTAAGATTCTTAGTTACTTTAATCAACCAATTTTTAATATGTTCATCATCATTAAAAGTATTACGAGCTCTATAAAACTTTAAAAAGACTTCTTGAACAATATCTTCAGCTTTAAATGCATCTAAAGTATAATTATATGCTATCTTAAATAATAATTTAAAATACATATTAATTATCTCTTCTACTCTCTCATCTTTTATCTCTTTCATTAAGGCCTCCGAATATATTCATCTTCATATATATAAACAATTAATATTGAAAAATATCACACTTTTTTTTATATTTAACTTAATTATACTATTATTTTATTGATTATAGAACATAAATATTTAAAAAAGGAAATAAGTGCCAACAAGCATAATTGTTGACACCTATTTTATTATTATCTAAATAATGGTGAATCTGTTCCAAATTCAATAATTTTTTCAGGATCTTCGCCATTAAAAGTAATGCCGAAAGTTATCTTAACATCAAAATGGTTGTCACCAGCATCGATAAAATTAACTTTAACTCCTTTATTTTCTTTTGTGAATATTTGATAATTATAATCAGAACTTGCTCCACTTGCAACCCATTCATAACCATAATCTTCAATACAAGTTTTTGCATATGTAGATAAATCATCAATAGTACCAGACATTTCAGAATCATATTGAATTAACAAACAATCTTTTGTATCAATCATGACTCTGCCATCAAAGTAAAATTCATCTTCTTCTTTATCTTCTACAAGATGATTTTCAAGATATTCTTTGAATACAAGAATATCACTTACAGCAAATTCGTTTACTGCAAATACAACATTTAATTTTTCATCTTCTGGTTGTAGCTTAATAACTAAACAATTTTCATTGCCTTCAGTCATCATACCAAACCACATATAATCATCAAGTGATTCAATTTGACCACTGATATTGACACGATTAGAAAAGAAAGGATTAACTAAATCAGATTTTATTCCATTTAATAATTCTTCTAATGTTTTATATGAACCATCACTATTTTTACTACGTAAGTATTCAAATGTTGCTAATGCATAATGATCATATGCTTCAACTTTATAATCTGCACCAACAGCACCATAGCTCTTTAGTTCTTTTAATGCTTCTGTTAAGTATGTTTTCATTTCATTTGTTGACATTTGATCAATGAAATTAGCATTAGGTAATACAACATTTCCATTAAATGGTTCTATCTCCATTTTAAAATATAATTCATCTTCAAAATAGATTTCAAATTTACTTAAATTACCATCTATAAATGTATAATGACCATATTTTTCTTTTCCTTCATATGGAATTGTGGAAATATATTCTTTATTTTCATATTTTACTTTGCTAAAATCTTCATCAAAATCATCTACTAGTGCTGAAAATGAATCTTCAATTGTGTATTTATAATTAGCCTTATAATAATTACTACGATCAAGTCCATAATAGTGATAAGCAATCTTATTTTCAAAATCACCATAGCTTATAAATTCTTGACCACCAGCAATAGTTACAATTTTATATATAAGTCCTTGTTTATAAAAAATAAAATCAGCTTCATTTTCCTCATCTGGTGAGCTATAGATACTTATACGTAAATTTGACTTTGGATTTTTTGAAAAAGCAAATCCTTTAACATTATTATTCCATTGCTCCTCTGTAACAGAATAATAAGGCTGTGGTTCTGGTTTTGTATCTTTCCCTTCATCTTTACAAGATGCTAAAAGTGTTATACTAAGCATCATAAATAAAATAAAAATAAATTTTTTCATTTTTAGTTCTCCTCCATATGTCATTTTATCATAAAATCACAAATTATTAAAGATTTTTATTATTAATTTAAAAAGCATTGTTTTCACAATGCTTTTATTCATCATAATCATAGAAGCAAGAATCACCGATGAATTCTCTTAAAATAGAATTACATGGTACATATTTATCATCAATATCTCTTACTATCTTTAAGAATTTGATTAATCTATTTGCTTCTATATAATAAGGGCTATCGCTCTTAATTTCTTTAAGTGCAGGAAGTGCATATTTCTTCATAACCATAATTTCATATGTTAATTCAGTGTTATATACATAATCTGCATCTTCTTGGAAAGGATAAATCCATTTAAATTCACCTTTTCTTACACTTGGCCACATCTCAAAAGTCTTTTCAGGTGAAGTGTGTCTAAATTTAGCATCACGTACTGATCTTCTAAGTTTTCTAATATCTGTTGCCATAATTGGATTATGATCATCAATATTAATTTGTGGGAAAGGGGAAATGTATACTTTAAATTTCACATTTCTTGGAAGTGATGAAGTTAATCTTTCATTTAAGCCATGGATTCCTTCAATTAAAATTGGTTGTCCCTCTTCAATTTTAACAGTATCACCAATTTCTCGATGTCCTGTTTTGAAATTAAATCTTGGTAATACAACTTCTTTTCCTTCAATTAAATCATTTAATTGTTTGTTTAAGAGTTCTAAATCAAGTGCTTCAATATGTTCAAAATCTGGTTTTCCTGTCTCATCTGTTGGTGTATCTTCTCTATTTTTGTAGTAATCATCTAAAGAAATCATTAAAGGGAAGATACCTCTACTCATAAGTTCAACTCTTAGTCGATTACAGAAAGTAGTTTTACCTGAAGATGATGGACCAGCAATCGCAATTAATTTGATATTATTAATACGTGCTTTAATCTTTTCACCCAATTCAGCAAGCATATTATTGTGCTTTGTTTCACACATGTTCACAAAATCCACAAATTCTTTTGTGTCTGTGAAAGCATTCATATCAGCAAGTGCATTTATTTTACACATTTTACGCCATTGATATGCTTCTTTAATCATTTTTGAAAGTGATGGATCATCTTCAAAATCAGGAATAACTCCTTCTGATTCACTTCTTGGATATTGCACAATAAAACCTGGTTCATATGGTATTAAATTGAAATCTTTGATATATTCAGTTGATGGTAGCATATAACCATACATATAATTATAATAATCATCACATTTATAAATATTTACATAATTTTCAGGACGATATTTTAATGTATCTAATTTATCTAAATATCCTTCTTTTTCATAAATTTTATATGCTTCTTCTTTAGATAATTTTAATCTTTCAATTTTTAATTTCTTTTCAACTAGTTTTTTTAATTCCTTAGATATTAATTCCACAAATTCTTGATCTTCTCTAATACCACTAACTGTACATAAAAATGATCTAGAAATATATGCTGCAAATCTAACTCGAGATTTTGGATATAATTTCTTTATTACCAAACAAATTAAATACCTAAGTGTATTTTGATAAATTCTTGTTCCCTCACTATCTTCTAAATCTACAAATTCTATTTCAACATCGCTATCAATGTAATAATTTAGATCATGAAGGCGATTATTTACTTTAGCACCATAGGCTAATATATTATTATCTTTAGCTATTTCTTCTAAAGTCATATTATTTTTATAATTAATTGTTGAATCATTATTTAATATTTTTACTTTATACATATAATTCTCCTTCACTATTGGTCAAAAAAAGCGCTATTAAGCGCTTTTTATCATTACTTGTTTAATGCTTTCTTTGCAGTATCACAAACAGCTGTAAAACCAGCTGGATCGTTAATAGCAAGTTCAGATAACATCTTTCTGTTGATGTCAACACAAGCTAATTTTAATCCATGCATTAATTGACTATATGATAAATCATTTAATCTTGCACCAGCATTGATACGAGCAATCCATAATTTACGGAAATCTCTTTTTCTATTTCTTCTATCTCTGTATGCATATGATAATGATTTCATTACTTGCGCTTTGGCAGTTCTAAATAATGTATGTTTTGATCCAAAATAGCCTTTAGCTAATTTTAAAACTTTTTTTCTTCTTCTTCTAGTGACAATTCCACCCTTAGTACGTGGCATAGTTTTATCCTCCTTATATACTTATTTCTTTTTCTTTCTTCTGTAAAACTAAAAAATTATCTAATTTGATCAATTTGTTGACGAATTCTCTTCATATCAGATGTACAAACTACATTTGATTTTCTTAAATGACGTACTCTCTTTTGAGTTTTTCCTGGTGCTAAATGACTAGTACCTGGGCGCCATCTTTTAACATTACCGTTACCAGTAATTTTGAAACGTTTTTTAGTTCCACTGTGTGTTCTCATTTTTGGCATATTAAATTACACTCCTTTTATTTTTTTTGTTTTTTTGCAGATAGTACTGCAATTACATTTCTACCTTCTAAAGAAGGTTTACTTTCTACAGTAGCAATATCACCAATACTTTCAATAAATTTCTCTATTACTTCGATATTAGGGTCACCACCATTTAGTAATCTACCTCTTTTTCTAAAAGATAAAGTTACTTTAAGACGATTTCCTTCATTTAAGAACTTAATAGCTTGCTTTAATTTTGTATCAAAATCACCTGAACCAATTACTGGAGAAATTACAACTTCCTTAGTAACAATAACAGTTTGATTTTTTCTTGCAAGTCTTGCATTCTTTTGTTGCTCATACTTAAGCTTCTTGTAATCAACAATCTTACATACTGGCACCTTGGCTTGAGCAGCAACGCAAAGTAAATCTAAGCCTGCTTCTTCTGCTATTTTAAGGGCTTCAGTTGATGTTTTAACACCTAATTGTTGACCATTTTGATCAATAAGTAAAACTTGAGGGAACCTAATGTTCTCATTTAATAAAGCTTCTTGTTTTTCTTGACCTTTGTTAATACTAAATACCTCCATTTATATATTTTTATCAAGGGAAAAGAAAACGTGAGCGCATAAAACACCCACGTATACTATACAATCATTTTATTGAATATATAATGACATTTACCTACCAATACTTAATCGATCAGGTGAGAAACGGGTGTTTCTTCTTTCCACTATGATAAATTACTCATATATTATATTACAATTCATATCATTTGTCAAGGACTAATTTAAGATAATTAAAAATTTAGATCACGATAATGATATATCAGCATATTAATTATTATTAAAATAATAATAAGGATAAATAAATACAAGTTATTATACATATAATTTCCATTTAAGTCAAGAAAAGGAATAATTAAATTTAGTATTTTAATAAAGAAATTATCATTATATTCAATCATATTATTGGAAATAATAAATATCGCTATCATTATGATTGTTGAAAAATTATTTTTCATTAATTGCATGAGAATCATTGCATATAAACCATAAATATAAGCTAAACATAAAATATTAATAAAAGAATTAATAATACTAAGAGTCATTTTAAAAGATTTAATTGCTAAAGCTAAATATCCACAAGCAATAAAGATATTTATATGCAGAAACAATATTAAAACAATATTTAAAATAATACTTGCTATTATATTCTTTTCCCTCTTTACTCCGAGTGGTAGTAATAAATACACTAAAAAATCATTTTTGAAGCTAATTGAATATGAAAATAAATACATGCTTAATATACACACAAACATTTTTATGTATACATATGCATTAATTAAATATTCATTTATTAATTCTTCATCTGCTTTTCTTTGATCTAAATTTAATATTTCAATTGTTAAAACAAGGATTATTAATAAATATCCAAATATAAAAGAAATAAGGGTATTTCGATTTATCAAATAATAAAACTTTAATTTTAAAATTTTAATTAGCTTCATAAATATTACCCTGTTCTAAATAAATAGTTTTATCCCCAATAGATGAATAATAAGATGGATAATGAGTTGTAATAATAATACATCTATTTTCATCCTTTAATGTTTTCAATAAATCAATAAACTTCTTTTGATTAGAAATATCAAGTCCATTTAAGGGTTCATCAAATATCATAATATTAGCATAATTCATGATTGCTTGTATAATCATTACTTTTTGTAAATTACCTTTTGATAAACTAGAAATACTCTTTTTTAAATCTAAATCAAAATATGTTGCTAATTCTTCTATTCTTTGATAATTTCCATCTATTTTCAAACATTTTAAAAAAGTGAATGTTGAAATATAAGAAATTTCTGGAAATCTTTCTGGTAAATAACCAATTATTTTCGAATCTATTTTAATGTCACCATAATAATCAATGATTTTCAAAATAGATTTCACAAGTGTCGATTTACCTGCACCATTTGCGCCACACAATAAATATAAGCATCCACTTTCAAATGATAATTCATCAATTCTTAATACTGTTTTATTCTTATAAGCTTTTTCTAAATTATTTATTTTTATCATACTTATATATTTACAAAAAATAAATAAATAATTACTAAAAAAGTGCCAACATTTTAAAAATGTTAGCACTATTTTTTATCCTTTAAGACCTCTTGCTTGACGGTCCATATCTTCAACTACGATGTCATAGATTTCACCAAGAGATGCACAATATTCAAGTACTTCCCATGGCTTATTTGTGTGAAAATGAAGCTTAATTAAAGTATCATCACCTACTACAAGTAAACAATCACCTGCAAAATGTTCAGTGATATAATCATTGATTTCATCTTCGTCTAAATTTTCCCCATCAATTAATAATTGTGTGTCATATCTAAATTCTATCATAATATTTCCCTTTCATTACTTCTTTATTATATCATAGATTTATGATTTTTTAAAGTAATAAATCTTTTTTTATTTATATTCATAAATAATTAAATCATATTTTGATAAATCAAGGCTTGTTTTGTTATAGAAAGGAAAATTATCTAAATAATAAGAAGCATCATCTAAATTGATTTTTAGACCTATATTAGATGGAGGAAAGACTAAATTATCTTCATATTCAAAAGAAATAGCTAAATATAATTGATCAAAATTATTTATTTCAACCTTATTTACGAAATTTAAATCATTAAAATAATCATTATATTCACTTGATGTAATGTCATCCACAATTTTTATTTTTACATCTTTGATATTTCCATCTAATAATTCAATAGAATTAATATTTATTAATTCATCCTTATTATTTCTAATTCCCATTAAAATACCATAAAAACCATCATTACCAGCTTTAGAATTGATTGCTTTTAAGGAAGATATTGATAAATCTTCATAATTATCATCATATTTTACATAAGTAAAGGAACCAATATAAATATTAGTACTTGTTCCATTAGAATAAGTTAAATATAAATATGCTTTTTTAATAAACAAATAATAATTTGAATCAAATTTAGCATCAATATTGAAATAATAATGAACTAAATAATAATCATCATCTTTAATTTTTGTTTTTTTATCGCTAATTTCTATTTTTTCAATATTTAATTTCATCTTACCTTCAATGCCACTGATATAAGCTGATTCAATCTTTTCCATTCTCGTAAAATATGAATCATTATTATTAATCAATAATTTAATATCAATTACATCATTATTATTTACTTTTGATACATATGAATATGGATAAGTAAGAGCACTTACCTTAATTTTTTCTCTTCCTTTGAAAAGCGCAAAACCAATTAAGGCTAAGCTCATCACAATTAAGATTAAAAAGAATATCTTTTTACGCATTTGCATCCTCTTCTAAGAGTTCGTAGCAAGTTGATGTAACTGTTACTACCTCATAGGCTCCTTTTTTACTGCATATTCCAAAGATGAATTTCTTCATAACTCCATTTGTGACCTTTGCTTTACCAACAATACGTAATGTAATCATCTTATTTGGATAAATCACAACTGATAATTTTCCATTTTCTACATCCTTTGTGCTGTCTTCTTGTTTTTTCTCACCACCAAAATCACCTACAACGGTGATTTCTTTACTTTTCATCTTAAATACACCCTTAGTATTTATTGATCCCTTAGTAGTTACAGATAAGGCTGTGTACACAATTTTTGATGTATCATAGGTAAATGTATACGCCTCTCTTGTTTTATTGCTACGAGAAAAGATCGTATTTGATACAAAGGTAGCATCTTCTTCATCATTTAAGACCTTTTCTCTTGTACCAAACAATTTCCATTTTAAATCTTTCAATTCATTATCAATGAATTCATCACTTACATCTTTAATAATATAAGCATCTTCATCAACCATCACTAGCTCACTAAATTGACTATGACCAGTGCTTGAATACACCTTAGAATTATTAGCATCTTTAATTCCAAGTCCAAATATCACAAATAAAAATATTAATGTTAATTTCATTATTAATACCCCTTTCAATTATATATTTAAAAAAGGGGACTTACTTTTTACTAAAAAAATAAAAAAAGTTAAAGTTTTCACTTTAACCTATTTTACATATTTATTGTTTTTCTTCATGAATGCTTCAATATCATCAACTTCTTTAATGATATCCTTACTTAAATTGATGCATCCATCCTTTGTGATTAAAATGTCATCTTCAATTCTTACACCAATGCCTTCATCTTCTAAATATAGACCTGGTTCACATGTAGTTAACATTCCTTCTTGCAAGCCATCAGTTGCAAGAGATGGATCATGAGTATCTAGACCTATTGAATGGCCAATTGAATGCCAGTAATATTTTCTTAGTTCAGAATCTTCTTTAATCTTACCGATTCTCTTCAGGCCTTCAATTAATAATTTGTTAGCATAATCATTATATTCTTCCCAAGTTACACCAGGATGTAACCATTCTATACATTTTTTATTACAATTCAACACGATTTCATAGATTTCTCTTTGACGTTTAGTAAATTTACCATTTAGTGGGTAAACTCTAGAAATATCAGAAATATAATAATCAGTATTACAGCCTAAATCAAATAACATTAAATCGCCATCTTTTGCGATATTGTTGTTGGCTGTATAATGCAGGATAGTAGCATTTTTACCTGCAGCAGCAATTGTAGTAAAAGAATGTGTTTTTTGGCCATTCCATTTAATTGATGAATCAAAGAATGTTTCGATTTGGTATTCATATAGGCCACCACGAATATTTGACATTACATTTTCAAGTGCATCTTTAGTAGTTTCAATACTTTCACTAATTTTATCAACTTCTTCTTTTTCTTTTTTACTTCTAATGCTGATTAAAGTAGGATAAATATTTAAAATGTTGATTTCTGGATATTTATCTCTAAATTCCTTAGAATATTTCATTGGCCAAGTATCATAATGAAGGTCAAATCTTCTTTCTAAATCTAAATATAAATTAGGAAGTTTATCATAGAATTTTCTTGATGGATTTAATCTTGAGAAAATAAATGAATCAAATTCATTTAAAAATCTTACATCTTTAATACCACTTATTTTACTAGCTTCTTCAGGATATAGTTTTTCACCAATCCATTTTACCATTACAGGATCATTTTCTTCTAAGAACAAATATTCATTGTTTTCATTTTCTGATTTAGTAATTACAAGAATAACGTTTGCTTGATTGATACCTGTTAGATAAAAGAAATTACGATTTACAGAAAATGGGAAATCTTCATCATTAGTATCTTGAAAATATGTTCCACTATGAAGCACAATTATGCCATTTTTATCTAATTTATTTAATAATTCTTTTCTTTTTTTAACATAAAATGATTTGTTCATTATATTCCTCCTTAAATATTATCAACATCAATTATAAATTCATAATTGATATCCTTTATTTCTTTATATTTTTCTAATAATTTTTCTTTAATTTCATCCACAATTTTATTTTTATCCTTGTTTTCTTGAAAGTGAATAATTAAATCAAATAATATTTTAATATTATCATCACTTTTAATAAGACGAAAATCATGAAATGAGTGATTTGAATTCTTTAATATATTTTCTAATACACTTCGATATTTAATAATATCTTCATCATCTAAATCAATTGGATCAAGGTGAATTTTTAATAAAATATTATAATTGTTTTTAAAATCTCTTTCAATTTTATCAATGATGTTATGACAATCCATAATATCAAGGCATCTATTCATTTCAACATCGACTGTTGCATAAATCTTATTAGCACCATAATGATGTAGAATCAAATCGTGAGCACCTAATATTTTATCATATGCTAAGATATTATTTAAATATTTATCAACTTCTTTTTTATCAGGAGCTTCTCCTATTAAAGGAGATATTGTTTCTATCATAAGCTTGATGCCACTAAATAACATATATAATGCTAAGGCTAAACCTAAATAGCCATCTAGATTTAAATCAAATATTTTTGCAGCTATTAATGATATTAAAATAAATGATGTTGCGATAATATCATTAATTGAATCAGAAATATCTGCTTTTAAAGTCATAAATTTAGTCTTTTTAAATGAATATGAATATATTAAGGCCATCCATGTTTTTATTAATATTGATGATATTAAAAGAATCAATATTAAATAAAACTTAGATAGATCCATTGTTTCTTTATTAATGATTTTTAATAAAGAATTTTTTCCTAGTATAATAGCAAGTGATATAATTAATACTGCTACCATTAAGGCACTGATATATTCGATTCTCTCATGTCCATACGGATGATGTTCATCTGCTTCTTTCTTGGATATTTTAAAGCCTATCAAAGATATAATGGATGCAAAGGAATCAGTAATATTATTTACACCATCAGTAATAATCGCAATACTTTGAAATATTAGACCTACTATTACCTTAAATACACACAACAAAATATTACAGATAAGACCAAATATTGAAGATATTATGCCATATTTTGTTTTGGTGTTATAGTCATTAATATCTAAATGTTTTCTTTTGATAAAAAGATATTCAGCTATTTTAAACATATAGCCTCCTTTTAATAAAAAAATCCTAAGACATGCTTAGGATATTCTTATATTATTTTAAAGTCTTTTCTAAGCAATTTACGATGTCACCAACAGTTTTAGTTTCTTGTAAATTACTATCATCAATTTGAACATTGAATGCTTCTTCAAGTGCCATGATGATTTCAACTGCATCTAGAGAATCTGCACCTAAATCTTCTGTTAAACGAGATTCCATAGTAATTTTTTCTTTATCTAATTTTAATTGTTCAGCAATAATTGCTTGTACTTTTTCAAACATATAAATACCTCTCTTAATTTATTTCTATATAATATTATATTATTTTTTATCGTTTTTGTCAAGATTTTTGATTTTATTAGGCACAAAGAAACGGAGTGCAGATGGAATTATTTCAATATCAATTTCTTTTGCGATTCCATTTTCACCATCATAGCCATATTTTAAATATTTTCCATTAGTTGATACTACTTTTATCTTATGCGCCTTGTATAAATTAATATATTTCATCAATTTTGGATATTTTTCATATGTACCATTTTTGAAGTTTTTAACATATTTTAAAAACTTAAATAGGCTGATTTGTTTCACAAACATTTGGTCAATGTAGCCACTATCAATACATGCATTTGGCATGAAATAATAGCCACCACCACAGCAAATACCATTACAAGCAGCAGTTAGTAAGAATTTTCCTTCATATACAAGTTCATCATCAACGTATAATTTTCCTTTGTGTTTCATATCATTAAATAATGAGTAAACAAGGGCTAAATTATAAGCACCTTTACCAGATACTAGTGGCCATTTTTTGAATTTTGCCATATTATAGCTTACTGCTGCATCAAAACCGATATTCACAATATTAATGGAATTATGACCATTGACTTTAATTAAATCGATCTTCTTCTCACTGCCTTCAAGAAGTGCCTTGATATCAGTAAAATCTCTATCTTTAGTGGCTTTCACAAAATCATTGCCACTTCCACATGGAAAGCAAGTAAATGACGCATTTGGATAGCCTTCCATACCACTAATTACTTCATTTAAGGTACCATCGCCACCACATGAATAAAATCTAAATTCTTTTTCTGGATTATTTTTGCATAATTCATGGACATATTTTGTTGCATCACCAACATCTTTTGTGTTATATAAGGTATAATCAAATCCATTAATAGAATCTAATTCATTTTTTATATATTCAGTTTGATCTTTCTTTCCTGCAACAGGATTTACAATAAAAACGTGCTCAATTTTCATTTTCTACCTCAAGTTTTTAAATTTATTTAGTACATAATTATAGAAATCATAATCAAATTCACTTGCTACTTTTAAATCTAATTTCATTAATATTTGAAATATACCATCTAATATTAAAATCATCGCAAATTTTAATGAATCAATTTTTAGATTTTTTAAAATATTAATGAAGTATATTCTTTCATTCTTATCTAAAACTGATAAGAATTCTTTTTTATTTAATTTAGAACTTTCTTGATTTTTATAATATCTATATATTTTCACATAATTATCTAAAGCATCAGTTACAATACCATACATGATTAAAATATCATTTCTTTTATACATTCTTTCAAAATCAAGTCCATATAAAGCCAAATCATCAATAAATTGACCAATTTCAGCTGGACTATATGAAATATTTGTATCAATTTTATCAAATAAATGATAAGGATCATATAAAGGAAGGATATCATTATTTAAATCTAAATCATTCAAATCAGTAATATGAATATTGATATTTATATCTAAATCTATTGTTTTTAAAACAAGGATTATATCTTTATTATCAATGCTTTTGTTGTAGATGATAGTACCAAATGATGATAATAATTTATAATAATCATTATAAAAATCTTCTTCATATTTATCATTTAATACAAAATAAAAATCAATATTAGAATATTCATCTTCTCTTTTTCTAGCATAGGAGCCTGATAAAAAAGCCAGATTTATGTATTTTCTTTCAATTAAAGTCTTTGTGAAATTATTAATAATATCATATTGTTTCATATTATATATTTTACCATAAATTATCAAAATTTTAAAGATATATAATAAAAAGTCTTTAGATTTATTCTTCTAAAGGCTTCTTTCTATTTATAATTGCAAGTATGATTGGCTTTATAAAACATATTGTTACCGCAAATACGCAAATAGCAGCATATGTTAATATGTACACAAACCAACCATGGTCTTTATTAAGTAGTGGAAGACCATCAACTGGTGGATTTACTACATACATAAAATTGATATTAGAAATATAATCATTTAAAATACTATTGATATAAATCGCAATTAATAATACTCCTACTAAACATAGTAAGGTATTAAAATAATCTTTTAACTCAAATTTAATTTCTTTGGTAGTAAGTAAATATGCCGCAAAGCACACAATTGCGATATGGTATGTAAAATATTGAATAAATATTAACACAAAGGATTTTGCTGATGAAGTAGGCAGTAATATCGCTGCAAATCCACCAATCAAACATGTAGGTAGCATAAATCCATAAATTAAATGCTTTAATTTTTCATTTTTGGTGAAATTTAAAATCAACAATAAGATTATCTGCATGGAACATAAATGAAATGGTAAATCAGTTTTTGGTAGATAGCCACCTAAAGTTTCTTCATTTATTATTATATAAGAAAAAACCTTTATTACCTCAGTTATGATACCAATTAATAATAATATTTTTTGTAATTTTTCTAATTTTAATTTATTTCTAAATATGATTGTTAGACTAATAAGAGCTAAGGTTAAGATAATTATCAAAATATGAATAATATCAAAACTTTTAAAGATTTCTATGTGTTTAAGCATATTATTACCTATTTTTGTTCTCTTCTTCTAAGCTCAGCTAGCTCTAAGATTAATGCTTCTGTCTTTTCAATACCTAAGCAAGGATCTGTGATACTTTGTCCGTAGCATGTGCCATCTACACTTTGTTTACCATCAACTAAATATGATTCAATCATTAATCCTTTGACTAATTTTCTAATAGCTGGGTTTAATCTTGTAGAATGTAATACTTCTTTGGCGATACGGATTTGTTCTAAGTATTGTTTATTAGAATTAGCATGATTACAATCAACAATAACAGCTGGATTTTCTAAATTAAATTTTTCATAGAAATCACAAACTAGTTCTAAATCTTCATAATGATAATTAGGAATTGCGTTACCATGCTTATTTACATAGCCTCTTAAAATTGCATGTGTTAATTTATTACCCTTACTTTCAACTTCCCAACCACGATAAATGAAGGTATGAGGATGATGAGAAGCAAGAATTGCGTTCATCATAACTGATAAATCACCTGATGTTGGATTCTTCATACCAACAGGGATTTCTAAGCCTGATGCTGTTAAACGATGGCTTTGATCTTCAACTGATCTTGCGCCAACAGCAACATATGACAACAAATCACTTAAGTATCTGTGATTATCAGGGTACAACATCTCATCAGCACATGAAAAGCCTGTTTCTTCTAAGGCCTTCATATGCAATTTTCTAATCGCAATTACCCCTTTCAACATATCAGGGTCTTTTGTTGGAACTGGTTGATGCAACATTCCCTTATATCCTTCACCAGTAGTACGTGGTTTATTGGTATAAATTCTTGGTACGATACAGATTACATCCTTTACTTTTTCATATATTTCTTTTAAACGATGTAGATATTCTAATACTGCATCTTCTCTATCAGCACTACATGGACCAATGATTAATAATAATCGATCACTCTTACCTGTAATAATATCCTTAATTTCCTTATCATTCTTAGCTTTAATTTCTGCTAATTCTTCTGATAAGGGATACATATTCTTTATTTCTTGAGGAGTTAATAATTTCCTCTTAAAATTCATATTCATATATTTACCTCTTTATATCAAAATAAGATCTTCTTCTTGTAGAAGTCCTCATCATTTCTTTCATTTTATCAATATCTTCATTTTCTAATGCAGTTTTCATTTCATTAAATGATTTTAAGAATAAATTCATTTGGTTAATTAATTCTTCTTTGTTTAATAAAAATAATTCAGTCCACATATCTTCATTAATTTTCGCTATTCTTGTTAAATCTCTAAAAGAATCTCCAGTATAATCAACAAGATGCTTACTTGATTTAGAACACATTAATGATACCGCGATAACATGCGTTAATTGGCTTAAAAATGCGATCATTTCATCATGTTCTTCTGGTGATAATCTTGAAATATTTTTAAATTCTAAGGTTACTGCTAAGTCATGAACCAAATTAATAGCTGATTCACTTGATTTTTTAGTTGGTGTAATAATGAAATTAGCATCATTAAAGATTTTAGGATTTGCGTTTTTAATTCCATACACCTCACGTCCAGCCATTGGATGTGAACCTAAGAATTCGACCTTGTCATCTTTTAATATTTCTTCGATTTTGTACACAATTTTTGATTTAACACCAGTTACATCAGTGATAATTGTACCTTCTTTAAAGAAAGTATGATATTCATTTAGCCATTTTATCAACACATTAGGATACAGGCCAAATATCACGAAATCAAATTCTTTCACGAATTCTTTTTTTACTTCGATTGTACCTTCATTAATAAAATCATTATCAATTGCATAATCGATAGTATCTTGGCTTCTTGTGATTGCGCCAACATAATAGCCCTTTTCCTTTAATCTTTTCGCATAAGATGCACCAATTAAACCAAGACCAATTATTAAAATCTTCTTATTTTTATCTAACATATCTATTCCATTTCTAGCTCAAGCCCTAATTTTTTCAAATCATCGAAGAAATTAGGATAGCTTTTATTTACGGCATCACTGTCTATTATTTTACCACCTGTAATTGATGCAACTATTGATAGTGCCATCGCAAGGCGGTGGTCATTATGTGATGAAAACGATAAATCATGATATTTATCTATATCACATTTTTCAATTTCTAAGATATTATCATCATCACTTAATTGATATTTAAGTCCATATTTTTTCATTTCTGTTATCATGTCATCAAGGCGATTGCTTTCTTTTATCTTTAATCGCTTGCAACCAGTAAAGATAGCACCATGCTTTAATGACGCGAACACAAATAAAACAGGTCCTAAGTCAATACAATTTGTGATATCAATTCTAGTTTTGTTTTCGGATAAAGCCTTAAAATATTCTAAATAAACTTTATCTCCTTGATTAGAAGCCAAATTCAAGCCTTTAATTTCCACATTAGAGCCAAAATAATTGAAAGCTTCTAAAAAAGCTGAATTTGAATAATCACCTTCAATAATAAACTCATCATTTACATTTTTATATGAATTGATAATATATTGATTATTATCTTCTTTTATATCATAGCCAATACTTCTTAAAACATCTAAACTAATATCAATATATGGCTTTGATGTTACATTTTCAACATTTATTTTTTCATTTGATTTTAAATATGCCATTGCGATTAATAAACCACTAACATATTGACTAGATTTAGAGGCATCAATTTTGTATTCAAATACAGAAATCTTACCCTTTAAATGGATTTCATTTTCTTTATATTCTACTTCAATATTATTCTTCTTAAATATTTCATTATAGCCATCAATTCCTCTTTCCATTAATCTTTTTGTCATTTTAAAGATTACTTCATCATAAATAGATAAAGCTAAAGGAATAAAGAAACGTAAGGATGAACCAGATTCATTAACATCTAATACAGGAATATTATTATTTTTAATTAAAGGATAAAGAATGATTTTATCTTCTTTAATTTCATAATTTGCACCTAGTGCTTTTATACAAGAAAGGCTTGCGAAAATATCATTAGATAAATATTTAGTATTTACTAATAATGTGCATTCTTTATTAGTTAGTATTGATGAGATCAAATATCGATGTAGATAAGATTTTGATGGAATCGCATCAATAATACCATTCAATTTTCCTTTCTTGATAATTGTGTTCATAATAACTCCTTATTTTAAGATCTTTAATAATTCATCAATGGCATGTAAATAGCCATTAAAACCTTCACCAATGATTGATTTAACGCAATATGTTCTAATGTATGAGATTTTTCTAAATTCTTCTCTGTCTATCACATTTGAAATATGTACTTCAACTGTTGGTATTTTTGTTGCTTTCAAAGCATCTAAAATCGCAATTGAAGTATGCGTATATGCAGCAGGATTAATCACAATTCCATCGATTTTTTTAAAATATGCTTCTTGGATTTTATCGACAAGTGCACCTTCATGATTTGATTGGAAGAATTCTACTTCAATATTCTTATTTTTTGCGTAATCACTTATTAAATTTAATAAATCTTGATAGGTATTAGCTCCATATATTTCTTTTTCTCTAATACCTAGCATATTAATATTTGGACCATTTATTATTAATATTTTAGCCATAAAAATCCTCCAAAATCTGCTTTGTGACTTGTTTGACAGTGCCATTTGCTTCAATTACTTTATCAGCATAAGCTAAATATAAATCTATTCTTTCATTATATCGCTTCTCAAGTGCTTCTTTTGTGCTTGATAAAGGACGTGATTTAGTACTAATTAGTTTATCTAGTGATCTATTTAAAAAATAAATAATTGAATTTTGGTTTAATGCTGTAATATTATCTTTATTTAATATTACGCCTCCACCAGTAGCTATTATAAAGCCTTGGCGTTTACTTGCTTCTTTTACTACTTCTGTTTCCACTTTTCTAAATTCTGCCTCACCAAATTTTTCAATATAATCTTTGATACTCATTTTTATTTTCTTTTCAATTTCTTCATCAGTATCAATAAATTCTTTATTTAATTTAAGTGATAATTCCTTACCAATACTAGTTTTACCAGATGATGGCATACCAATAAGAACAATATTCAACTTATCTTGATAAATTTTATCATATATTTTATCACATAAAGCACATATTTCTTCATCACTTATATCAAGTGATAAGAAATATTTATATGCATAAACTGCTTGGCTAATTAGCATATAAAGCCCATTTACTGCAATTATTCCTTTGTTTTTAGCTGAAATTGCCATTTTTGTATGAAGGGGATTATAGATAACATCAATAAATGCATCTATTTTATTTAATTTATCAAAATCAATTAAAGCATCATCATTATTTGGAAACATTCCAACTGGTGTTGTGTTAATAATAACATTTACATCACTAAATTCTTCATATATTTCATCATATGTGTAGGTATTAATATCAATTTTTCTTGATGCCTTCATTATTTTAAAAGCAGATAAATCAGATACAACAGAATATGCAGTTTTTGATGTTCCACCAGTACCTAAGATTAATACTTTTTTATCTTTTATCTCAATATTATGTTTTTTAATTAATGATAATAAGCCATAATAATCAGTATTATAGCCAGATAATTTACCATCATTATTCACAATAGTATTAACTGCACCAATTCTTTTCGCATTATCATCAATATAATTTAAATATTTAAGGACTTTTTCTTTATACGGAATAGTAACATTAATAGCTTTAAAGTTCTTTTCTTTGAAAAAAGATATTAAATTAGCTTCTTCTAATTCACATAATTCATAATTATAATTATCATTATGTAAATATTCTTTTATTAATTCATGAATTTCTTTAGAAAAACTATGTTGTAAAGGATAACCTATTAAGCCATATTCCATAAATTATTCTCCTATTTCTTTTCTTTTATTAAATCATAGATGACAAGAGCTGTCATCGATGTAATTACCGGTGCAATTCTTCTAATAATTGCGGGATCATGTCTTCCTTGCACTGTCATCTTTTCTTCTTTCATTGTGTCTAAATTGACAGTATTAACTTCTTTTTTAATTGTAGGTGTTGGTTTAATGGCTGTGTTAAACACAATTGGCATGCCATTAGCAATTCCACCATTAATACCACCATTATAGTTATGATTTGTGGATATTTTCTTATCTTTGATGATGTATTCATCTAATACTTCAGAACCATAATGATTCTTAAAATCAAAACCTAATCCAAATTCAATTCCTTTAATAGCACCAATTCCAAAAATAGCTTCACTAATTTTTGATTCAATTGATGAAAAATATGGATCTCCAGTACCTACTGGTAAACCTAAAATCACTGTTTGACATATGCCACCAATAGAATCACCATTTTTTGCAGTCTCTTCAATTTTTGATTGCATCTCTATATCACAAGTGGAAATTGTTGGAAAAGACTTATTATTGATTATATCTATATATGATTTTATTTTATTATTATCAAGTTCATTTACTAAATCTAAATCATTTATTCCTTGTACTTCTTTAATATGAGTTGCAATATATATACCCTTTTCTTCAAGTTTAGGGATAATTAGACCAGCTGATGCAACAATGGCAGCTGTTAGCCTACCTGAAAAGGCACCACCACCACGATAATCATTGTAGCCATTAAATTTCATTCTCGCAACATAATCAGCATGATTTGGACGAGGATGGTTCTTTAAATATTCATAATCACTTGATTTGGTATTGGTATTCTTAATTAATATACAAACAGGTGCACCTGTTGTATAAGAATTAAAAACACCACTAATTATTTCATATTTATCAGTTTCAATTCTTTGGGTTTCACCAATACCTCTTGGTCTTCTTTTAGAAAGCAATTCTTGAATAAAATTATCATCTACTTTAATTCCAGCCTCAATTCCTTCAATTAAAGCACCAATTTTTTCTCCATGGCTTTCTCCAAAGATCGTGATATTTATATTATCACCAAATTTATTTTGCATATTTCACCTCTATTAGAAATATTTCACTAAATCTTCAATTTTTTCTTTTCTCATTTCGTATTTTCCTACTTCATTTACATAAATGATGGATATTGAATCATTTGATGCTTTTTTATCATGTTTCAACAATTCTATTGCATCGTCATATTTTAAATCTACTGGTGATGGTAAATGGTATTTTTTTATTAAATATAAGATTTTATCTTTAATTTCTTTACTAGAAAAATACAACATTCCCATAGCAACAGCCTCACCATGTAAATATTTAGGTGCATATTTAGCCTCTATTACATGACCAATTGTGTGACCAAAGTTTAATGATTTTCTTAAATTATTTTCTTTTTCATCAGCTTCTACTACACTTCTTTTAATAAGTAAGCTACGATATATGATTTCATCAAGATCTTTATTTAAATCTTTTGATTCATAAATAGTATAAAATAAATCTTTATCAAAGCATAGTGCCATTTTGATTGCTTCTACTAAACCAGCATGAATTTGACGTTTCTTTAAAGAATTTAAAGTATTAGGATCAATTATAACAGCTGATGGTTGATAAAAAGCACCAACGATATTCTTAATACCATTAAAATCAATCGCAGTTTTACCACCAATGGAAGAATCCACCATTGCAAGTAAAGTAGTTGGAATATTATAAAATTCAATTCCTCTCATATAACTTGCTGCTACAAAGCCAGCTAAATCACCTACTACTCCTCCACCTAAAGCAATCACACAATCAGTTCTTGTGAAATTATTTTCAACTAAATATTTTAGTATTTTTTCAAAATATTTAATGTTTTTGCTGTTTTCTCCATGTTTTATTACATAAACATAAGGATTATCACATTGATTTTTTATAGTATCAATATAAGATGTAGGAATATTATCATCAGTCACAATCAAACATTTTCTTTTTAAATTGATTAAATCAGATATTTTTGATAAGATTCCTCTTTCAATTGTGATATTATACTTTTTAGTCTGTGTAGACACACATAGATTCATAATTCACCTCTATTTTAAGAAGTATGTTCCTACTAATTTTAGTTTATCGCAAACTCCTTGTAATTCTTTTAACATATCATTTCCATCTTCAGTATTGATATTTCCTTCAAGTTCTAAGAAGAAATAATAATTCCACATTAGACCCTTCATTGGTCTTGATCTTAAATTACGCATATTAAAACCATGTGAACCAATAATATTTAATGTTTTTGCAAGAGCACCGGCTTCATTTTTAACTGTAAATACTAAAATGAAGTGTTCTCCCATTTTATTTAATTGATTAGATTTAGCTAGTACTCTTGAAAATACACCAAATCTTGTTGTATTTGTTTTGGAAGTATTGATAGATTCTTCTAAAACATCTAAATCATATAAATCTGCAGTATCAATTGATGCAATTGCTGCAATACTATTATCATTTGATTCTTGTACTTCTTTAGCAGCAAGGGCAGTATTTGCGCACACGATTGTGTTAAAATGGTGAGCTTCAATATAATCTTTACATTGTTCTAAAGCTTGTGGATGTGAGATAACTGTTTTAATATTTTCTAATTTCACACCTTTTTTTGCAATCAAATTATGACTTATTTCAAGCTCATACATTCTATTGATATATAAAGAACCATTGAATACTAAATCCATTACATCACCAACATCACCTGCAAAACTATTCTCTAGTGGTAGAATACATGTATCACATATTCCATCTTCTACCTTCTTATAAGCAGATGCAAAGCTTGAACATGAAATATATTCAGCATTTGGAAATAATTTTTTACAAGCAACATAGGCGAAAGCACCAGCAACACCAGAATATGCTACTTTTATTCCATTTACGATTTTTTCTTGATAAGATTTAGAAATATTCATTGTATCTCTAATGAAATTAACATAATATTCTTTGATTTCATCATCTTTAATATATTCTTTATTTTTATTGATGATTTCATTTTCTCTTATCTCATCATAAATAGCAAGACTTCTTTCTTTTTTATACAATGCAATCTCTTTAGCTAAATCCATTCTTTTTTCAAATAATTCAGCCATATCTTTATCAATTTTATTTATTTCAATTCTTACATCTTTAATATCTTTCATATTATTTTTCCTCTTGATAGAACTTATATAAATTTTCAAAAGCAGTTTTAGATGCTTTAATTTGATTATTAGATACACAATATGCGATTCTTACATAACCTTTTACTCCAAATGAGTCAGATGGAACTAATAATAAATTAAATTTTTTCGCATTTTCCGAAAAACCATTAGCATCTTCTTCAAGTGCCTTCACAAACATGTAAAAAGCACCTTCAGGCTTTATTATTTCATAGCCTATTTCTTCCAACATTTCTTTTAAATCTTTTAAATTCTTTTTATATTCATTTAAATCACTAGTATATCCCAAACAATATGGTACCATTTGTTGGAAAAGAGCTGGTGCACAAACATAGCCTAAGCTTCTTCCAGCACCACGTACTGCATTAAACACATTTTCTTTATTATCCATATCACTAGATAGTAAAATGTATCCTATACGTTCACCTGGAAGTGATAATGATTTAGAAAATGAATAACATACAATACTATTTTTATAATATCTTGTAATAAATGGATATAAAGTATCAGTATATATTAATTCTCTATATGGTTCATCTGATACTAAATATATTGGATGATTATATAATTTTGCTTTTTCTTCTAATAATTTAGCAAGCTTTATAATGTTTTCTTCTGTGTAAATAACACCAGTAGGATTATTAGGAGAATTAATAATAACAATTTTAGTGTTTTTATTTATATGTTTGTTTAAATCATCAAAATCTATTTGAAAATCTTTATCACTTTTAACAATATCAATAATTCCACCAGCTTTTTCCACAAATACTTTGTATTCAGGAAAAAAAGGTGCAAATACTATTACTTCTTCATCTTTATTTAATATTGCATTAAAAGTAATTGCAAGGGATGCAGCAGCACCACATGTCATATAAATATCTTTATAACATACATCAGCATTATATGTTTTGTTTAAGTATTCTTCGATAGCTTTTTTAGTATTATCATCACCTGATGCAGATGTATATCCATGTAGTTTAGTAGAATCTTTTTCATTAATTAATTTAATTAATGTTGAATTGACAATACTAGGAGATGCTACACTAGGATTACCGATACTAAAATCGTAAACTTTATCATCACCTATTTCTTTTTTCTTAGCTTTTCCATATTCAAATAATGTTCTAATAGCAGATGCTTGTTTACCTAATTTTTCCATATCTTTATTATACATATGTAAAAGCCCCCTTTTATCATATTATTATATATTATTATACTAAAAATATGAAAAAAAGTAAAGCCATGTATAATTTGTGTAGAAAAAACCAAATGAAAACGACTACAAAAAAAGTTATAGTTATTTATTAACTATAACTTCCAATATAAAATCTGCAAAGTAATTAATTGTATAATCTTTATCTTTTTCAACTTTTACTAAAATAGAATCAATATCATTATCATTGTTTATTTCTTTTTCTAATTTTTCAATATTGTCATATTGATTATAAATATAGTTATTTGAATTCGTATTTAGGCCATAATTACTATCAGCTTTAAGGCCTATTACATTCAATACAATGAATAACACGATTATTATTGAAGCAAGCATTATTATTTTTTATATATTATTTACTTTTCCTTATTTCCCTGTAAAATGCTTGAAATGGATTTGATATTATCTTGCGTTAGCAAGCCTTTGCTATAGGCGGTTTCTAAATGATAAAAGTATCCTTTATACCATACATATGGTTGCGAAGTTGTTGGAAATACAAGTTCAACGCCACCAATATTGTATTCAGTCATAGTAAACCATCCCATGCCCTCACCATTTTCTATAATCCAAACCACGTATGCTCCATTATAATTACCATAATAAGCATAAATAGTGATATCATCTATAGTATAATTCTGATTATAGGCTCTACTGAACTGATTAAGGTAATCATCTTTAATTAGATCAAATGTTTGATCATCAGTTAAATTATTATATCTGCTTTCTTCTATCTCTAGTTCAACAAAAATCGTTAAATCACTATTAATCCTTTCACCATTATATTTAATAAGTTTATTTTCATCCATGAATAATTCTTTTGTTTTTAAGTTTTTTAAATAAGGAATTGTTTCTTTAGATAATCTCGTTCCCCTTTTGACTTGAATGTCAACAACAATATCTTGAATCTTGAATTCTAATTGAATCGGTTGTTTTTCTCCTACGCAACTAATAAATAGCATAAAAAACAAAAGCAAATATAAAATGATGATATTTTTCATAAGGCACCTCATTTTAAAATAAAACTCTCTTATATAAAATGCAACGATATTTTAAAACACCTAATTAAGAAGCGTACGTAATTGAGTTTTATCATTTTATAATTATATTGTATCAAAAAGATATTTTAATAGCAATAAAAAAAGCATTAATAAATACAAGAAAGTATTTAGTAATGCTTATATTATTATTTTTGATTTGGATCAATCATTGTAAGTTCTAGACGTCCTTTTTGTTTATTGACAGAAATAACCCATACTTTAACAATATCTCCAACTTTAACAACATCAAGTGGATGTTTAATATAACCTTTTTTAAGCTTTGAAATGTGAATTAAACCATCTTCATGTACACCACAGTCTACAAATACACCGAAGTCTACTACATTTCTAACTGTACCTTGTAGTTCCATACCTACTTGTACATCATCTAGACTTAAAACATCACTCTTTAAAATTGGTTTTGCGAAAGAATCACGTGGGTCACGAAGTGGTGCTTCTAATGCATCAATGATATCATCATATGTATATTCACCAACATTTAACTCTTTCATTAATTCTTTTTTATTTAATTTCTTAACTTGTTCTTTTAATTCATCACTACCGATTTTATCCTTAGACATATTCATCTTTTCAAAAATCTTATTAGCAACATCATAGCTTTCAGGGTGAATTGCTGTCATATCTAACTTTTCATCACCTTCTGGAATACGTAAGAAACCGATTGCTTGTTCATATACTTTATCAGATAAACCTTTAACTTCAGCAAGTTCCTTTCTATTTTTGAAAGCTCCATGTTCATCACGATAAGCTACGATTGCTTTTGCAGTCTTAGTATTTAAACCTGATACTCTTTGAAGTAGATAAATTGATGCAGAGTTTACATTAACACCAACACTGTTTACTGCTTCTTCAACAACGAAATCTAAGCTTTCAGCTAATTTCTTTTGGTCTACATCGTATTGATATTGACCAACACCAATTGATTTTGGATTAATTTTAACAAGTTCAGATAGTGGGTCTTGCAATCTTCTTGCAATAGAAATTGCAGATCTTTGTTCAACTGAGAAATCAGGAAATTCTTCTTGAGCAATTTTATCAGCAGAATATACAGATGCACCAGCTTCATTAACAATCACGTATTGAACCTTCATCTTTAATGCATCTAATTTTGGTTGCATTTCTTTTAATGTTTCAGCAACGAATGCTTCAGTTTCACGTGATGCTGTTCCATTACCCATAGCAACTACTTCACAACCATATCTTAATATTAATGTTTCAATAATGATCTTAGCTTCTTTAATTCTAGCCTCAGGTACATTTTCACCAGGGAATTTTTGGTTTTGATAAATTACACCCTTTTCTAAGAACTTACCAGTTGCATCAACAACAGCAACTTTACATCCTGTTCTAAATGCAGGGTCAATACCTAAAACTACTTTACCTTTCATTGGAGGTGTTAATAAATATTTCTTTAAGTTTTCAGAGAATACATGAATTGATTGATTTTCAGCTTTTTCAGTTAATTCATTTCTTACTTCTCTTTCAATTGATGATTTAATTAATCTCTTATATGCATCTTGAATAGCTTCCATTACATAAGGAGCTGTAACAGAATTATAATTTTCTTCACCAATTACTCTCTTATTTAAGAAACTATATACTCTTTCAGTATCTTCTTTGATGAAAACTCTTAAAACTTTTTCTTCTTCACCACGGTTTAAAGCAAGAACACGATGTGATTTAATTTCTGAAATTGGTTCTTCATAATTATAATACATTTCATAAGTTCTTTTTTCAGCATCTTTTGCTTCATCCTTGACTTCTGATGCAAGTAAAGCTTTTCTTTCATAGAATGATCTTAACCATTTACGATATCTAGCCTCATCACTAACTGCTTCCGCAATAATATCTTCAGCACCTTGAATAGCTTCTTTAACGTTTTTAACATTATTTTCGTTATCCTTGTTTTCTTCAGTAATGACAGTTACATATTTAGCAGCTTCTTCTTCAACATTACCTTCTTTTGGAAAGCTCATTAAATAATCAGCTAAAGGTTCTAATCCTTTATTCTTAGCATCAGTTGCTCTTGTTTTCTTCTTTTCCTTATATGGACGATAAATATCTTCAAGTTCAGAAAGCTTTGTACAAGCAACGATTTGTGCATGTAATTCAGCAGTTAATTTACCTTTTTCATTGATTAATCTGATTACATCTTCTTTTCTTTCTGCTAATTTTTGACCATATTCCCAAGCTTGATAAATAGCTCTAATTTGGTCTTCATCTAATCCCCCTGTCACTTCTTTACGATAACGAGCAATGAATGGAACAGTTGCTCCATCTTCAATTAGTTTTAAAACAGCTTTTATTTGAGGAATTGATACGTTTTGTTCTTCCCCAATTTGTGCTAATAATTGATCATTAATATAATTATTTTCTGCCATAAAGGTCCTCCATTTTTTTCTATTTACAACCTTAAATATTATATCATAAAAGCCTTATTATTTCAATGAAAAATTGAACATTTTTATCATAGATTTAAGTAAAAAAAGACTTACATTACAAAGGTAATGAAGTCATATTTATAAGCTTCGAATATTGCTAAAAGGCCTTAATTAAATCAACAGAACTTATAAAAATATCTTTATTAAATGATTTAGTTATTTGATCATTAGCGTCAACAAATTTCTTAACATCGTTTAATGCACTATTAAAGTCAACTGATTCAAATTTGTCTATTAAGTCTTTTTTTAATCCTTCTAATGACAATTTTTCATTGCATTCTAAATATCCAAATTTTTTTAAACCATTTTCAAGAAATAGTAAATTTACTTTTGTTCCTAAAGAAATGTAGAATAAGTAATCGTAATAATCTCTCCCTTTTACTCTTGTTTTCAACTTTCTATTTAAAATAGCTATAAGCTTAGATGCAAATAATGTTTCAATAGAAAATGTTCTAATTTGCGCAAAAGATGGATATGTTAAAAGTTTTTGTTCTGTTATGCCTCCATCAAAGTATTTCTTTTCTACTTCTATTTTTATTGATAATAATTCATTATCAATAATCTGATTTTCATATTCTTTAAAACTAATACTGAATAATGATTTTAGATTAAAATTGAAAAATATGCTTTCTACAGAAGTATCTCTATTTTTCTCTTTAGTGTTAATTTTATATTCAAGCCCCAAACTATTTAGTTCTATTTCTATATATTTTGTATAATCACTCAACTTAAAATCGTCTTTGTTCTCTACAAGTGTAAAATCTAAATCTTCAGAAAATCTAGGTAGATTTTGAAAAACTCTAAGGGAAGTTTCTCCATAAAAAGCACAATACTTGAAAAAATCACTTTTACTAATACCAACTAGGATTATATTTTGCAATGCCTCTTTCATAGCATTTTTAATTGCTTCAATACTACTAGTATTATATTTTCTTATTTGATTATAAAAAAGATCATTTATCATATAATTTTCCCCTCTTTAGCATATTTACAAAAAGATCAATGTTTCGCGAATTATATAAACTATATATACTATATATGAATTCTTTATCAAAACTATCTAAAACGAATGGATTAATTCTCAAATCATCAAATATATAATCCCTCATGTCTTTAGCATTAGCAATTGGTACGCTTGCATAAAGTTTATCTAAAAATGCTTTTTCCTTACATGCGATTTTATATGTATATCCTTCTTCTACACATACAAATTTAATACCATATGGGTAAACATTTTTAGGTATATCTTGATAAGTATATGTACCAAAAGAAGTATTATATTCCTTTCTTCTTCTTTTATTAAATGTAGCACTGGTTATTTGATATACTCTTTCTGGTATTAATTCATAAAAACTAAGTGCTGTTTCAAAAGAAATATAAGAAGGAGAATATATAACTTCAGCCAAATTAAAAGGATTTACATTTTTATTAGTTTCATATAAGCCTTGAATTATCGGGTATAATTCTCCTTTAGAAACTAACCTTTGGATTTTTGTCTTTGGGTTCTTATATTCTTTTAATTCTTCCAATAAAAATTGTGTAGTTTTTATCATATTTTCACCACCTAGTATCATTATACAATACTTTCTGGAGAAAATCAAACATTTAAAAAAAATTGACAAAGATATAATTATGATGTTGTTAAAAATTTAGATTTAACACCAATTGCTTCTAAATTTTAGTAGATTTTCAAGATTGGATGTAACAGCTTCACGGTGCGATAAAAAAATATAATTATATCTCTATAATGATGCCAATAAAAATAGACAAGTACTTTTTATGTTAAAGTACCTGTCTTTCATCAACCGATAATTTGAAAGCTCATTTTTGAAAACAACCACTTATTTTAAATTACCATATAATCCATTCTTATTTTTTTATGTTTAACATATATAAATGCAAGGCACATATACTTTTAGCATCTACAATTACATTATTAATAACCATTTCATTTATTTCATCTAGTGGTTTAAAATAAACATCTATTATTTCATTTGGATCTAAGTTTGTGTGTGTTTTTACTAAATCAGATGCATAATATAAATATATTTCTTCATCAGTATATGCACAACTTGGATACATTTTACCTAAATATGTAATGCTATTGGCATGAAATCCTGTTTCTTCTTCAAGTTCTCTTAAAGCTGCATGTACTAAATCCTCACCTGGATCTACTTTACCTGCAGGTAGTTCCCATAATACTTCATTATATGGATATCGATATTGTCTTTCTAATATGAATTCATTTTCATATTCAGCTAGTACACATACAGCCTTACAATGTCTAATTACTTCACGTGTGGTAACATTATCATTTGGACATTTTACTTTATCTACTTCTAAATCTAATATCTTTCCTTTATAGATTGTTTCAGAAGATATTTTCTTTTCAACAAAATTTTTACCCATTTTTATCCTCCTTGTCATATTTACTAAATTAAATATATTTTAGCTTACTTGTTCTTGAATTATAAAATCATAATTTTCTTTCATAAAAAGACTTATCGGCACATCAAAATATAATGCTAGTTTAATTATATTTTGAAATGAGCCATTATATAAGGCCTCATCGCAAGCATTATATTTCATAAGAGTATTAATATTAATAGAAGTTGCGATATTAATATCCCTTAATGAACAATGCTTATTTGTGCATAAAATTCTTAGAATTGTTTGTTTGGTCTCTAATTCATTAAAATAGTCTATTAATGCTGATACATCCATTTCATGAAAGATTGAATATATGTCTAACATCTTATCAAGAGGCAGTTTTAAAAATAAATAAGCAAAATTCTTGTGAAGAAATATATATAGGTTAAAATAACTATATCCAGCCCAATAAGCATCATTATAAATTCCATAACTATCATCATTTTCAATTAATAAACCAGTAATAGCATTAAATATTTCTTCTATTGGTTTATCAAAATATTCATCATAAATATTCTTCTCTATTTTATTTATAAATGTGCTTTTTTCAAGCAGGAAAGTAAATGATTTTAGATTCATTTTATGTTTAATTGCAAGCACAAATAGTCTTGAAAATATCTCTCTTATTTTACTTAATTCATATTCATTCATCATCCATCACCATATCCTTTAATCTTTTTGCATTACTGTATCTATCTTTTATTAGTAAGTCAGCAAACACTTTATCAGCATTTTTTCTTCTTTTATAATAATCTTCTTTACTATCTAAAAATGTTTCTTGAAAGCTTATAAATTTAATTAAATTAAAAGCTCTTTTAGATAAAATTACATATTGTTTCCCGAGATTGCCAGCTTGAAAGATTGTGTTTAGAGAATCAAATGTGATCTCACTTCTTACAAAGGCCTCAGGAAAGTGAAAATAACTATCATCAGCGCGATAGCCAATAATAATATCATATTTAGTAATGTCAATTAGATAATTATCTTCTAGGTACTTAAGTTCTCTAGGATAAAGGTTTCGTAAATCACTAGATATTTCTCTATTATGCATCAATAGACTTATCCAATATAAAACATTATCAAAAGGCGGTTTCGTAAGATCAAGAATTTTTAATCTATCATCTCTTATTTCATATTTATTTACATATCCATGCCCACTTCTTTTTGATGCCCACTCTTTTGCAAGTATTGCACTTGTACAACAATAAAAGCCCAATCCATAATCATTATGAACATTTCCTTTTAAATGTATTGGCTTTTCTATAATGAATTCACTACCATGATATATTGTTCGTTTCATATAATACACAAATGTGTAGTTAAAGGTTGTAATATTATGTATTTAAATACATTATTTTTACTTTTTTATATACACAAGCCTCCTAACATAATTATATATTAAGGGAAATTATTTGTCAATAAAAATATTACTTATATTAGCAGATAAAATATAAATTTTTTTCTTTCTTAGATCAAAATCTAATTTTAAATGACAATAGTAAAAAAGGGACAAAGTCCCTTTTTAAATTATAATTTTAAATCTCCTTCTTTAATCCATTTTAGTTTTCTAAATAATAAATCAAGTAAGAAAACTAATGCTAATGGAGCAAGGATTTGGAAACCGATTAAGATTAGCCATGCATTCAAGTCTAAACTACCATAAGATGCAATGAAACCAATTTGACCAACTAGACCACTAGTTCCCATACCAGCAGCTGTTCCCATACACTTCATTTGGATTAATGTTGTAGAAATAGGACCTAGAATTGCTGATGCTATAATAGTAGGTAACCAAATAATTGGTTTCTTTAAGATATTTTTGAATTGAAGCATACTAGTTCCAATTCCAATAGCAATTACAGTTCCTATTCCATTGTCTTTTCTTGATTGAATTGCGAATCCCAACATTTGTGTGCAGCAACCAATTAAGGCAGCACCACCAGCAATAGCAACATACGCATTTGCAGAAAGAGCAGCTTCAGTAAAGATTGTTGCCGCAATTGCAGCTGATGAAATAGGTGCAGTTAAGGCCATACCCATTACTACTGCAATGATGATACCCATTAGAATTGGTTGATATTCAGTAGCAATACCAATGAATTTACCAACAGCTGTAGTTAAGAATACTGTATATTTACTTACAAGTAAAGTTAGGCTTGCAGCAAGTAATGATGCAAATAATGGAACAATAATGATATCAACAGGTGTATTCTTCACAAATACTATTCTCATTAAAATTGCAACTACAATTACAATTAGATAAATAGTTAAAGGATCACCAATTTGGAACGCAAATGAACCAAATTCTGTAACACTAGCAGATGAACAGAAATATGCAGCAAGGCCACCAGCAGCACCTAAAGAGATAAGTTTTAAGTCCTTAAAGCCTAGACTCCATGCTATACCTAAACCAATACCTACTCCAGTTAGATTCTTTAAAATTGTACCGATGTTTGTAAGGATTGTTTCTGCTTGACTACCATCTGCAAATAAACCACCAATTGTGGAAATAATTGTACCGATAATTAAAGTTGCAAATAAGCCATGAGCCATACCATTCATTGTTTTGATTACAAAATCTAAAATACGTTTGCCAATATGGTTCTTATTCTTAACTTTTTCTTCTTTCAATTCAGGAAGTTCTTCTTTAATGTCTTTAGTTATTTCACTATAATCTTCTTTTTCTTCCTGGACTTCTGCTTTTTCTTCATTTCGATATTCGTTTACAATACCACTTACAATAGCAGAGCTTACTTCAATATCCTTATTAGCAGCTTCTTCAACTGTTTCTTCTTTACCAGCTTCTGTTTGTGCTTCTTCACTTGCTTCTTGTTCTTCTGATGTAGCCTTAATTTCTTGAACTTCTTCATTTACAGGAGCAATTTCTTCACTTTCTGCTTGCTTTTCTTCTTCAGGAACATCTTCAGATGTTTGTTCTTCAAGAACTTCCTCAGTTGCTTGCTCTTCTTCACCTAATGTTTCATTCATAACAGCATTAAGTTTAGCTTTCATTTCTGCTAATTGTTTTTTCTTATCTTCATTCTTTTTAGCATAATATTCAGCTTTACGTTTTTCTAAGATTTCTTCATCACTCATTTCTGCTTTTTCATTATCTATTTCATCAATGTTTTCATCTTCAAAATCCTTAGAAGCCTTTGCTAATTTTTCTTTCATTGCTGCTTTTTTAGGATCTTCAGCTGTTAGATCATCATCTAATTTCTTTGATGCATTGATAACTTTCTGCATTCTTTCTTTTAATGATGAAGTTTCATTCTTTTCTTCTTGTTTAATATCTTTTTCTTTATCGTCCATCATAAAACTCCTTTAAATAAGTTTATATATTTCATTAAGTATGATAGTGCAAGCTTTTCTTCTCACAACATTTCTACTTCCTTCAATGATCATCTCGTAAGTATGAACCTTGTTTTTGTATTTAATAGCATAGCATACCTTACCTTTATTTTCTAAATATCCTTCTGCATAACCACTAACAGATACACAAATATCAGAATATGTAATCATATAAAGGCCATTTGCCATTTCTTTCACTACTTCTTTACTTACAACATCATATTTTTTTATTGTATCAAAATTAACATTCAAGATATCATGTTTCGCATTATTACTGTAAGTTACAAAGCTTTTTTCAATAACATTACTAGAACCACTCACATTGATGATAGTAGATGCTAACATTCCCCCGGTCATACTTTCCGCAAAGGAAATATGATATCCTAATTCTTCTAATTTTCTTACTAATTTTTCTTCAATTTTCATATTCTTATTTAGTTACGTTAAATCTAAAGACAGTAATATCACCATCTTGGAAAACATAATCTTTTCCTTCTAGTCTTAACTTACCAGCATCTCTTACCTTAGCCTGTGAACCATATTTGATGAAATCATCATATGTCATAACTTCAGCTTTGATAAAGCCTTTTTCAAAATCAGTATGAATAACACCAGCACATTGAGGTGCCTTCATTCCTTTTTTGAATGTCCAAGCACGACATTCCTTTTCACCTTCTGTGAAGAATGTTTGAAGTCCTAACATTGAATATGCTTTTTTAATTAAAACATCAAGACCACTTTCTTCAAGACCCATGTCATTCAAAAACATTTCTTTTTCATCGTCTTCTAATTGGCTTAAATCTTCTTCCATCTTTGCGCTTAACACAATTGTATCAGCGCCTTGTGTTTCTGCATAAGCTTTTGCTTTTTTAACATAATCATTTTCAATGTGATTTTCGATATCTGCTTCACTTACATTTAACACATAAAGCATAGGCTTCATTGTAAGAAAACTCATGCCAGCAACAATTTTCTTTTCTTCTTCACTTAATGAAACTGATGATGCCATTTTTCCTGCTTCTAGTGCTTCCTTTAATTTAATAAGCACATTATATTCCTTAACTGAATCTTCATCAGTTTTAAGTTGAGCCTTCTTTTCAACCTTAGGAATTCGCTTTTCAATGACATCTAAATCCGCAAAAGCAAGTTCCATATTGATAGTTTCCATATCATCGACAGGATCAACTTTACCATTAACATGGATAACATCGCCATCAAAGCATCTAACCACATGACAAATAGCGTCTACTTCTCTAATATGTGATAAGAATTGGTTACCTAAACCTTCACCCTTACTAGCACCTTTTACAAGACCTGCAATATCAGTGAAAGAAAATGTTGTATAAACAACAGATTTAGGATTCACAATTTTCACAATTTCATCTAATCTTTTATCTTTTACTTCTACTACACCAACATTTGGTTCAATAGTCGCAAATGGATAATTTGCGGATAACACATTAGATTTTGTGATTGCGTTAAATAAGGTAGATTTACCAACATTAGGTAGACCAACAATTCCAGCAGTTAAGCCCATAAACACACCTCTTTAATAATATTTTTCTTATACATATTCTACCACAAATTTATCGTTTTTACAATATAAAATCATTTTCAATAATAAGATAAAAGACATCTCATTATTTGAGATGTCTTTCCATTATCCGATAAATTCATTTACAGTTTTTAAATCAATCGCAAAGCCCATACCTTCAACAGTAACCTTCGCAATCTTAATTGTGTTAATACCAATTAATTTACCATCGATATTAAATAAAGCTCCGCCAGAATTTCCTGGATTAATTGCTGCATCATGTTGAATGAAGGTAGCAGTTTCATTATCTAGGCTTCTACCTACAAATGATGTAATACCAAATGTTACTGAATTATAATAATCATAACCATCAGGATTACCAACAGCAAGCACAAATTCACCAATCTTAGTATCATTTTCACCTGCAAATTCCACAACTGGTAAGACTTTATCATAATTGAATGTTAGAATTGCTAAATCAATTGCTTTATTAGATTTCACAAATTCACAATCAAATTCTTTATCAACTTCACCACCAATATATATTTTAATTACGTAATAATTCTCAATAACATGGTGATTTGTGAGGATTGTGTATTTATATGTACCATCAGTATTGTCCTCTTTATTAATTACAACACCAGAACCAACTCCTTGTAAGGCTAGGCTTGTTTTTGATTGTTTGTAATTGCTGACACCAATAACTGAATCCTTCACATTTTGAACAGTTTCAATTAATTTATTAGAGAAGCTTGTCAAATCACTTGAACCAGTATAATCATATGTTTCTTGATAGATATTATTGATGACAACATCTTGAGTTCCATCACCAGATCTTACTAAAATGTTGATTTCATCATAAATACTATTATCACTAGATAGTTTAGCGCTAATCTTCGCAAAACCAGGTTTAATTCCACTAACTACACCATTTGATACAGTAGCAACAGCTGTATCACTAGACTTCCAGATGATGTTTTCACCATCTTTTAGGCTGATATTAGGGTTTAAAGTAACAGTTTTACCTACTACTACCATTTGTGTACCACTTAATTTGATTGAACGTAATTCTTTAATAATCAAATAGAGTTTAGTCTCTTGACCATCAGATAATTTAGCACTAATATATGCAGTACCTGCAGATTTAGCAAGTATTTCACCATCTTTACTAACTGATGCGATATTATCATCACTTGATGTCCATGTTATTTCTTTAGTATCATCAATATCTTCATAATTAGTAGATAAAAGATATGATTCACCAACATACATTTCTAATTTCTTGTATGCACTATTTATTGAAAATGATACAGAATTAGAACATGCAGAAAGTGTTATTAAAGCTATAATTATAAATAATATTATAAAAATTCTATTTTTCTTCATGTTATCACCTAAAAAGTAACAGTTAATGTTACTTCTTCCCCTGCTCTAATGACAGTAAGTGTCGCAGTTTGACCACTACCAATAATAAATTTACCAAGTTCAGCTCTTAGCTGATATGAATACTTAGTTATACTATCATTAAATTTAATCAAAATATCGCCTTTTTGAACGTTTGCCATTGCAGCAACGCCACCATCAACAACCTCAGATATGTAGAAACCATATTCTAGACCATCAGGCACATTCATATCACCATATAATTCATCATAATAATCTTTGTTTTTATAATAATTTGATAAATCAAGGATTGTCACTCCAAGTAATGGTCTTTGTGGTTGTTCACCTTTTTCCAACATCTTTAAGATTTCTAAAATTAAATTAGAAGGAATAGATAAACTCATATTATTGATTGTGGAATCAAGGGCAGATATTTTCATACTATCAAGGCCTATTAATTCACCTTTTAAATTAATTAAAGCTCCACCATTGATATAATTGTAAATATCACCACTAGTATACACAACTTTTTTAGCTGCTTCACTATTTACTGAAGCATCATGTTGAATAAATTCAGAATCCCAATCTGATGTTTCATCACCATCAGTGTCAGTAGCAACATATCTCTTTGTGTGAGATATAATACCATATGTTACTGTTCTAAAATAGTTTATACCATTACTATTATTGATAGAAATAATGAATTCACCTTGATTGATATCATCTGAATCACCAAATTTAATTAATGGTAAATATAAAGGACATTCAAACTTAAACAAGCATAAATCAACCTTTGGATCATATTGAATCATAGTCGCATTATATGTAGGGAAGGCTTCTCCTAAATATACAGTATATCGATCACCAATAATACCAAAATTTCTTGTTGTAATGAGATAATATTCAAAATATTTCACATTATCTAGTTTATCAATTGTGATATCATCAATTTTTGTACCATCATTCAAATATGCGTTACGCTTATATAGTAGTCCTCCACCAAAATCACTAATTACTGAATTAGTATATTGGTTTATACCTACAAAGCTCTTTTCCACATTTTTAATTAAACCATTTAATTCTTCACCAATATTTTCATAAGTTGGTACAGTAGAATTATTATGAATGTTGAACTCTACCTTATCTTCATAACTAGTTTCATCTTCATTTTGGACAAGAATAGAAACAGATGTTTCAATACTTTGTTTAGAAATAGATTTTATTTTTAAATCACAATATCCTTCTTTTAAGGCTATAATCTTATTATCTTCAATTTTGATAATAGATGGATCACTGATTTCATATTCAACATCTTGAGATGCATTTAGTGGAGATACCACTACATTTAGTTCGCTTTCTTCACCAACTTTTAAGATATTATCACATTCAGCATCAATATATTTCGGCATATTAGTTACGTGAACGAGATAATATACATTATTTTCATTATTTTTATAGATAGAAGCATCACCTAAAGATATTGCTTTTCCAATATTATTATCATCAATTGAAAATACTTCTTCATTATTAGATTGATATTTATCATCAAAATTATAAAAATCACCCATGCTTAAGTCAATTTCAATGACAGTTCTAATATAAAAATCATTGATATTACTTGCAGCACATGCTGACATCAGCAATAGTGTTATTCCCAAACAAAGTACAAGAATAATTTTATTCTTTAGTACTTTCTTCCACATATAATTTAATAAACTCCTTTACAACATTACTAGGAATCGCAAATCCCATTCCTTCAGTTTCTGTATCAGATATTTTCATTGTGTTTACGCCAATTACTTTTCCATTTAAATCAAGTAGTGGTCCACCACTATTTCCAGGGCTTAGAGCACAATCAGTTTGAATATATTCATTAGTTACTTTTCTAATACCACTTTTTTCAATAATATATCTTTTAACATAAGAAATAATACCAAATGAAGCACTATCTTCATATTGGATACCATTTGGAGAACCAATTGCGACTACAAATGTACCTGCCTTTAAATCCTCACTATCGCCAAATTCTAAGGTAGGAAGTACGAATTTTGATGTAAAAGAAATAATAGCTAAATCTTTTTCTTTATTTTCATAGATTTCTTCACTTACTTCTTCTTCCTCTTCACCAAAACATACTCTCACCTTGTATGCATCAGCAATAACATGTTGATTTGTGATAGCTTTGTATTGATAATAATCTACATTTGTTGCATCAGTGTAAGTATCTTTAGCATCCATAATACTGCCATCAGTTAATACTGCTTTTGCTTCATAGATAATAGCTGTACCAGTACCTTGTAAATCAATACCACCAAATGAATATGTGTAATTACATACAGTTACAACTGCATCCTTAGAACTCTTAATTACTGCTTGAATTGCATCTTCTAAGCCTTCAATTGTAATAGTACCAGTGTATGACACATTATATATTTCATTGATTGTTTTTTCTTCTGAGCATCCTACAAGTGCAAAACTAAATATAGCTGCGATTAATAAAATTAAATATTTAATTCTTTTCTTCATAATCTCTTATCCTCAATATCTCTTTCGCATTTTGATATAAAATATCACTTATTTCATCAATTTGCATCTTCTTAATTTCTGCCATTTTTTCCACAATATAAACCAAATATGCTGGTTCATTGCGTTTTCCACGATTAGGAGCAGGTGTTAAATATGGACAATCTGTTTCAGTCACAAAACTTGTAATGTCAAGAGCATCAACAACTTCATATAAATGTGAGTTTTTAAATGTTAAGACTCCACCAATTCCAAGCTTATAACCTAAATTTGTGATTAATTTAGCCATTTCCACACTACCTGAATAACAATGATATATTCCTTTAACATCTTGATGTTCTTTTAAAATATCATATGTTAATTGTGTAGCTTCACGGGAATGAATAATTATTGGTAAATCATATTTTTTAGCTAATTGGATTTGTTTGTTGAAAAAATAAATTTGTTTATCTAAATATGTTTTATCCCAATATAAATCAAGTCCAATTTCACCGATTGCACATATTTTATTATTATTGATTAAATCTTCTAACCAATTTAATTCTAAATCTTCTTCATCCTTCACATTTTCTGGATGTAAACCTACAACTGGATATAAATTAATACCACAATCTTGATATTTCTTACATATATTGATTGCATTAATACTAGATTCTTTATCCCATGCAATAATACACATCGAAGTAACATTATTATTTTTAGCTCTTAATAAAACTTCATCTAAATCATCTTTAAATGCATCATCGTTTAAATGACAATGAGTTTCAAAAATCATAATTTTACTCCTTTTTTAAGATATTATAACATAAATTAAATCAATAGTTAATAATTATTTGTTTTCAATGATTGTGAATATATCACCATTTTCAGAATATGAAAAACTTGATGACATTAAATTAGCATTATATGCTTTACTTACTTCATTAGATTTTGAACCAATAAAGTCATAATCAAATAATATTTGAACACTCTTACTCTTAGAACTCATTTCGCCAAATGCTTTTACGATTGATTTAAGTTCAATAAATGATTTTACTTTATAAGTATGAGTACCATCATAAGTAAAGTTAGCATATGGATCATAATTAGTTGTACATTCAATATTTGTGTAATTTTCACCAACATATTGATTCTTAGATGTTCTCATCTCTTCTTCACTAATTAAGAAATATTCATATGATAATAATTCAAATTCATTGTTTAATACAGTACCATCGCTTGTTGCATCAATAACATACCATTTACCATCTACAAAAATCTTATTCCAAGCATGTCCTGCACCACTAGGGTTTAAAGCACTATAGCCTGTGACTTGTACACATGGTATGCCTTCAATATTAGCAAGTACTACAAATGCATTACTGATACCTTCACATACTGCATATTTATCATTAAATACACCTTCTAGATAGAAACCATTATATGATTTTAGATTATCAGCACCTGCAAATAATAAATCATAAAGTTCATTATCATATGTTACATTCATAACTAAATAATCATGAATTGCACGTACCTTTTCATAATCAGTCATATCATCATTGATAATTTCTCTTAAGATTTGTTTGGCTTTCAAATACATACTTTCAGCAACAGAACCACTCTTACATATAGGTTTATATGCTCTTTCTAGCACATATACAAGTTGTGTAGATGTAGTAGCAGGATATGTATGTTCTTGCTTTTCTATTGCGAAATCATTATAATCATTTGCTCTTGTTTGTGTATTCACATAAGCATTCAAACTATCAAGTTGTTTATAACGATTATCACTGCTTGTTGATAAAGATGGTAGTGCTGGATAAGTAAGATTTATTGTTAATTTAGAGCCTAACATATTGATACTAGCACTATATGTTGTTTGAATCTTTTGTTTAGCTTTAACACAATCAAACATCGCATTGAAATTATCATATGAGAAATTAACATTTACAACTACCTTATCATCTCTATTTAAAATAGCACTGCTATAAATAATAGCAAGTTCATCTTCTGATTCAGCATCATAAACAGTCTTATTACCATAATCATATTCAAGAACTGATAAATCAACATAATCTACCATTGGGATTATTACTTCTTCAACTTTACCGCATCGCAAGCATGTTCTAGTCTTTAAACCAGTACTACTTGATGTAGCAGGAGTAATTATTGTCCATTCAGAATGATCATGACC
>JAEEHM010000074.1 GCA_016280895.1 Bacillota bacterium | reverse complement strand
GTATTGTTGAAGACAATATAATAATTTCACTTAATTCATTTTTTGTAATTGTGATTTTATAATAAACCTTAGTATCAGTTGCAATATTTGCAATTAGTCTTCCACTATCATTAATGATTGTTGGCGATAAAGATTCAAATGTTATATTGTAATCTGAATAATATTGCCTAACATAATATTCAATTTCAACCATCTTAATGAACTCATCCCACATATCAGCATATAGCATTGCATGTGGACAATCTTTACCACTAAATGCGTTATGTGGTACTACTTCATGTGGTGTTAAATCATATCTTACTAAAATATCAGCTACAAGCTTTGCTAATTTTTGATATGTTAAATATAAATCAGAGCCTTGATTTACAGCACTTTCTATACCAATAGAATTCATATTACCACCAAAATTAGAAATATACTGAAATGAAGTATTATAATATGTTTTATTAAGATAGTAATTACCATTATCACCAATTGAATAATAAATACCAGCTGGTGTTATTTGATTAGTTGTATAAACCGCTGTTGTTTTGACAGTACCAGCAACATCAGTATACGGTTTTAATGTTGTTGCTTCACCATTAATACAGTAATAACCACTTGCATTAATTGTGATTGTTGGAGCAACATTGCCATATTTATTAGCATTTACACCACTATCTTCTAAACAAAATACTCTCTCACCACAGCCCGCATGATATGCTGTATAATCTTCATTCATATCTTGATAAATTCCATCATTACCAACAGTATAATGCCAAGATGTTTTTTTAGAAATTGCTTCATTGGTCAACATATAATTAGCATTAGCTGCTGCAGTAGAACTTGATGCAGAATTTCCTGTATCATGGACAGTAACTAAATTGACATTAGCAAATTCTCCATATGAGCTTGTACCATCAGCAATCTTTTTTGATGTATTAATATTATTATCTACAAATCCATATTTAGTAACAGAACCAACATAGGAAGTTGTAATATCTTGATTATTTACAAGTGTTACACCAGTCTTTTTAATTGCAGTTTCATTATTTGCATATCTTAATATACCAGCCAAGCCACTACAATTATGACTAAATTGTAATTTATTATTATTCATTCCTTGCATTAATGCATTAAATAATGTATCACCACTGTCTTGGGCATCTTGCCAATACATTAATCCAGCCATGCCATTAGAAGCAGCATATTCTGCTTTTAATGCAATTGATGCTTCATTATCATATGTAATAAATGTTTGATCAGTTGAAGAATACAAATATGGAACTTTACAATCATTATCCCAATATTGAATATAATTATCATCACTTAAATATGTTGATACAATATTACTATAAGCAACAGCACTAGTAGCAGTTCCACTACTTCCTAAACCAGATGTATTAGTAAATTTTCTTCCATAGAATGGAATTCCAAGTATCAATTTATTTTTACTAATATGTGAATTTTCTACATAATAAGTATATGCATTACTTACTGCCTTATAGCACTTACCACTTGCATAAGTGAGTGCTGAATGATGAGTAGCAAGGGATGAATTTTGCATATCATATGTCATAATACTAATATAATCAATATATTGTGCTGAATTTTCAAAATCATATCTTACATAAGAATCTATTCCAGTTGCAGCAAGCACCAAATGATGTGGATTATTCGCTTTTACAGCTGTCCTTAATTCTTGCATAAACAATGTAAAGTTCGTTTTTTCAGATGTTTTTGGAAATTCCCAGTCAATATCAACACCATCAAGATTATAAGTATTAATAGCACTAATGATATTATTAATTAATGTTGCTCTCAAAACATCACTTGCAGCAACTGTTGACATTGCAGCAAGACCTACTTCATCTAACATACCTAGTGATAAAATAGCATATGTTCCATAACCATGACATTTGTCGACACGAGTTGGTAAATATGAACCTATTGTTGAAATGTTTGTTAACTCAGCACTACTATTTATACTTCCATGAGCAAAGATAACAATATCGATATCTCGATATGTATTATCACTTGCATTGGAATTGCTGAAATACATATAAGCTATGCTAACTCCATCACCTAAATCACTATAATATCTTTTAGCTAAAACATCAAATGATACTTCTTCACTGCTACCATTATAACTAATGGTAGCAGTTAAAGTAACTAAAGTGTCTACATAAGGATTACAATAAGCACCAGTATTACTTATTGCATATGTATCACTTGAAGACCAAGTGATTATAGTACCTTCTAAACTATTTGGTAAATTTAAATCATTATTTATTTCAGTGATATTTTCAAATTGTGATTCTAATGAATCTTTTGCACTTTGAATTCTATCACCAATAGTTCAATCAGTTGTTAAATTGATTCCGTAAATATAATATTTGCCACCAATTTCAACTACTTTATAGTCATCATAAGTATTAGCAGTTGTTGTTGCTTCTTCTAATTCCCAATCGGTAAGTCCAACAGCATTAGTTACAACTCTATCAGCTGCAGCAGCTAAATAGTTATTAGAGCAATCAATTGTACCTGCTGTACTTGAAAATTGAATAGTGTTACAGTTAGCTCTAGTTCCTGAATTTATGAAAACATTATAATGAATCTCAGCATTTTTAGATACTGTTTGATCCATTTCTATGACATCCCATGCCTTGTCAGCTTTTAGACAACTATTAAATGTATTATATAAAATATTATATGTTATATTAGCTTTTGTAGAAGAACTTCTAATAAATATAGCACATGGCATATCATAGAAATAATTATTAGTAAATGTATAAGTATCACCACTAGCTACACGATCATGGAAAGCAGATTGAAGACAATGTATGTAACAATTAGTAATACTAATATCACCATACAATCTTGCCTCAGTAGCATTGCTGGCTCTAATACAATCATATAATCCAGTAACTGAATCTAATACAACTAATTTGTTGACAGATAAATTAGTTAGGTTTCCATAAATATATACTGTACGTGCACCATTTCCAACAACTAGCATCCTATCAATAGTTAAATTAGTAACACTAGCTCCACCTGGCACTGTTATTGGTTCATTAGAAGTTGAATTTAAAGCTATTTCCTCTAAAGTAATATTTGATTTTCCAGTGGACATTGAAATTTGATTTGATACGACAACATTAGTTAAAGTAAAATCATTTGCACTTACTGTGATTTTACCAGTTATATTTGTCTTATCAGCTGCTGTTGGAGTATAAGAACCAGCATGGTCTAATACTAACTCAGGGTTTGCTCCTATTATTGTGATACCATTAGTATTTACAGTGAATGCATCAGCATATGTTCCTGCAAAGACATAAATAGTATCATTTGCGCTTGCAGCTGCTATTGCATCACTAATACTAGCGAAAGCTTTAGCTCCTGTCAAATAATAATTTGTAGCATAAGACGAATCTAGCCCAGCACCATCAAGATAATATTTTCCAGCATCTAATCCGCTTTTTACAATAATATCAGGTGTATTAGCATTCAATCTTGTAATATCAACGCTTCCTACACTTAAAGCAACTGGAGTTGGTTCAACCCATTTAGCATATAGTGTAACAGCACCATAACTTCCTTTTGCTATTGTTGTAACTGCTCCTCCACTAAAGTCGCTTTCTTCATACCAACCACCAAATAAAAAATTTGTCTTACTAGCATCTTGAAGAATTATAGTAGCACTCTCAATATTATAATTTGCTGGATTACTTAACGAATTTGTTCCACCATTTAAATTATAAGTGATTGTATAATTGATTGGTGTGAACTCTGATTTGATTGTTTTAGGAGTACTAGTAACTGAAATAGTATCCCCAGGATTAAACTCATTTGTTTCATCAGTATAATTATCAAATGTATATCCTGTTTTTGATGGCGCAGCAGGAAGAGTGATATTATTTCCAATTGAAACAATATTAGCACTACTAAAATCAGTAACGCTAGGCCATGTTATATTTGCATATGCACTTTCACCACCAGTAAAATCATTACTTGCCATTCCGCTTACCATTTCATGAGTTCCATTAAAGAAATTGTAAATTGATCCAGTTAAATGACGGAATGTGTGTCCATCATATGATTGACAAGTTCTATCAGCTCTCAGTAAAGCAGTTGCTTGGTTTATATTATGAACTCCATTTCCATGTGCTCTAAAATACTCTATTAACCAAGACCATTTAACAAAATTAGCTCCTCTTAAAAATTTTGCCAAATTAGAAGCAGACATATCTCTTTCAGTATTAGCACTTAAACCAGTTTTAAAAGAAGTGTGAATTTGAGTCAATGTTGAACTAGTTGTTAAACTTGCGCCTACTGCTGCATTATAATCTGCAATAAATTCAGCATATAAATCATCTAGATTACTATATCCCCATTTTGTAGTAACAAGTGGAGTGATTGTATATTCATTAAAGATATTTAATCCACTTGCTTTAACCATATAATTATTACTCAAATAAGTTGAAACAGTTGTTAACAAAGGAGCAGTTTCTCCAGCATTTAAAGCACTCATTGTTACTTCTGCTATATTCTTTGTAACAACTTTATCAATTGTATAATCATCACCAACTTTTACATAAGCAACAGCAGTAATACCAGCTGTATAATATTCTTCTGTAATATCATAAATAGTAACTGCAAAAGTTGTTTCTTCGCCTAATGCTTGTTTCTTAACTAATTTGTTGGTGCCAACTGTAGCACTATCTGCTTCAATTGCAGTTCTCATATCAGATAAGCTATGTTCACCAAGTGCAATATAGAAACCATGTTCAGAAGCACCTTCAAGTGTATCAACACTAGCTTCAAATCTTAATCCTTGATAATCCCCAGTTGTTCTAACTTGGGCACCATTAACCATTGTTAATGTAATAGCATCAGCTTTTGCATAAAATCCACAAAATGCAAAAAACGCAAATACTAGCGCAATTATAAATAAAAATCCTTTTTTCATAATTGCCTCCTACATTAATAATTCATCAAAAGGAACATTCAATTCACTAGTATTAGTTGTTACTTTTGAATCCTCATCAAATTTCTCTATCATTACGATAGGCTTTTCATATTCTTTTTTCATAATAATAAATCCCCCTTTTCTTATGAAAAAATGGACCCAGATAATAATACCTTGATCCAAAAATACGAAAATATAAAAAAATTATACCCCCCCCCGAACTTTTCGGGAGAGGCAAGGTTTATTTCTAAGCTACATTAATATTATACCAAAAATGCCCTCTTATTGCAAGCCTTTTCATAAGAAATGTAAAATAATTGTAAAGGAAAATATAAATATTTGTTATACTATTAATATAAAAGAATCTGCTGGTTTTATACCAACAGATTCTTTATATTAATTAACATTCTTAACTCTTTTTACAGATTTAATCAAACCATAAATATTAACTGCAAAACCAATTAGGCAGAATAATCCTGTAATAAGCATATCTCTCGCAAATAATGATTTAAATTCATCTATATTGTTCATACAATATTTAAAAGCATCAGTCATTGATTGCCAAGGATAATTTGCTTCTTCAGCAACAGCAACAGCAGCAAATTCGTATAAAACAAACATGAAACCCATCATTGCTACTAAATTAACAACAACAATCATTACTATCATAACCCATGTAGGTTTACCACCAAATTTCTTATAGAAATATGATCCGAGTAAAGTAGCAACAATTGGTGCCCATGCAGATATAATACCTAATCCAAATGTGAATATAGCCATCATTACGAGTCCAATGATTGTAGCAAGTAAAACACCTAAGAAACCTTTACCATAATTATTAGGTGCAGCTTTAAATTCTTCATTTGCTGATTTGATTGATTCATTCATTTTTTCTGCTTCTTCATTTAATAATTTAATATTGAAATTCAAATATGGAATCTTCACAATTCTTCCATTATCTACATCAAATTCTATACCACTTAGTGGTGAATAATCCTTACCTAAGGCATGCATTTCTTTTAATGAATCTACGATTGTTTCATTAATTTGCATAATAGTATCAGTAGTTTTTTGATTAAACAATCCACTCATTGATTTAATGATATATTCAATACCATATCCATTATCCTTATATTCAACCTTATTAAGACCTAATTTTCTTAAATTGTTTAAAAGTTCTAATTTCTTTTCTCTTGTTGTATAAAAAGAAAACTGACAATGAATATTATTTGTATAATAAACTTCCATGTAATAATTAACTTCGAATCCATCAATAAAGCCATATGCTTCTCTTAATTGAAATTCAAATGAATAAGGCTCTAATGCCCTCATAATCGCTTTATGCATAAATATCCTCCATTTATGTATATATTATATCATATATATTCAATTATTATCAACAATTAAAAAAACTTAAATGAAATAATATAATATTTCATTTAAGTCTTTCTATTCTTAATTTAATTCTATTTTTTCAAGTGCTGTAAATGAATCATCAAATACCTTTACATCATTACTACTCAATAAATAATAAGTAGAACCAATAAATACCATTCTAATATTTTCATAATAAGAATAATTAGATTTCATCTTTTCTTCTTCTTTAAGAACGATAGAAATAGGATCATCGCTATCTACATCAATCTTAAATACATAATATGTGTGATTATATCTAGTATATGAATTTGCTTGTGTAGAGCGTTCATAAGTAACAACATCAAATCCAAATATATCTCGACTAAGGTCAAACATGAATTCACGTGGATCATTAATTGCGTTAGCATGATATGATAAGACAGTATCATCTGTCATTAATGTTAAAGAATTACCAACAAGTTTAATATTATCTTTATCACTAGCATCAAATAATGAAATCTTCAAACCATTTACACGGCCTCTTTCATCAGCTTCATAACCAACACCGATTATATAATTATCTTTATAAGGATGTTGATATCCTGAATATCCACTAATCTTTAATTCACTAGTAATGATAGGATTTAATGGATCTGTCAAATCAATATAATATAAAGGGTCAGTTTGAACAAAAGTAACGATTGTACAATAATTATCATTAAATCTTACACTCTTAATTTGTTCATTAATTTCACCTAAGCCTTCATCAATTGATGCATAATATTGCCAGATGTCATTTTCATCCTTTTTAAAGATAGTTAAAAGATTAAATGTGTTATTATAAGACCTCAAAGAGTAATAATCGTAATGATACTCCCTACCAGTACTTGCAATACGTAAATAATTATCATAAGCATCTATCCAGTAACGGTCTTGTACTAATCCCTTTATCTTCAACATATTTTCTATCTTCAATTCTTCTTTAATTGAAATTGGGAATACATATGATTCTTGGTAATAATGATAAGTATTATCATCTTTTTCTTCACTATATGTTCTATAAGAAGTAATATAAATACCAGATTTATCTACATACACAATAGAAGCATTTGGAATCATTATTTCTAAATCTTCTATTTTTATTTCATCAGCTAATGTAATTCGATAAATAGAAACTAATGTATTAGAATCATCCATTAAATAAGGGAAGTATTTAATTTTAGTAACATCAATATCATATTTTTCTTCATCAATGCAGATTGCAGGATAATACAAATTAGTTCCTAAATATACCATATTAACTAAATATAATTGATCATCAATTAATCTAATAGCTAAATTATATCCATCAAATTCATAAGAATTAATAAAACTCAAATCATTTTTATTATATATTCTTATTTCAGTATTATATCCTGAGTAGTGATCAACATAATAAGTTGATGAACCTTGATATCTAGCAGTATAATATCTTTTATCAAGTCTTACAATTAAATAGTCATTATATATGAACATATCTCTTGGTACTGGTGTAACATGATTATATAACTTACTATCATTATCTTCGCTTGCGAATGTTTTGGAAGGCGTAAATTCAATACTTCCTTCAATTACACATTCTTTTTCTTGTCCTTTTAATTTATAAACATAATTAGATTTGCCACCATAATAATCAAATACAGCAGGAATATAGTAAATATAATCGCCATCTACTTTCACAATATCAGCTTCATTTACTTCTTTTTCTTGATTGTTTGTTTCATAAACAGGGCTTTCGTTTTGAATTTGTGCTTCTCCAGGAGCACCTGTATCGCCTTTTTCGCTAGCTTCTTCATCGTAGTAGCCGTTAGCAGAACTTCTTATTTTTGCCACTCTTGCATTATGTATGGCTTGATATTCATCTATTGAAGAAATAGTTCTGATATCAAGATTATTTCTATCAATACTATCTAAATCAAAACCTCGATTATTCACAATAAATACTACAGTCATAAAGCCAATCATCAGTAAAATAGCAAGTGATGAAGCTAAAGCTCTTTTAAAATTTAATTGAGGCTTATAATTCATCTCTTTTTCTTTTACTTGATTGTAGATAAAAGATGGATTGTTGATATTAGATTCTTCAATCGCATTTTTAGATCTTCTAATTTTGTCATCAAATTCACTCATATTTGTCCTCACTTATTTTTGTTTTTAAGATATTACGTCCTCTTTCTAATCTTTTTTTAACATTAGCTTGACTTATCTTTAAAATCTTACTAATTTCATCAACTGAATAAGATTCATAATAATAAAGGACTATAACATCTTTATATTGAAGTGGTAAATTGTAAACATAAGAAAATATTTCATCATCTTCATTTTTAATTGAATCATTATTTAGAGAAATATCATTATCAAGCATAACTTTCTTTTTATAAGTACTTTTAATTTCATTTATGCATGCATTTATACAGACTCTTATCAACCAATATTTTAAATCATCATCACTTTTAAAATCATTGTTAGAATTAAGATATTTCATAAAAACATCTTGTACAGTGTCATCACTATCACTAACATTTTTAAAATATGAATACGCAATATTGTATAAAGTCTGTTTGTGCTTGTAATAAATTTCTTCAAAATCTTTATCAGAAATATTCCTCATATCTTTATCCTTCACTTAAAAAACAATCATCTATCTTATTTGGTGACAAATATTTTAAATTTATTTAGAAACTACCTCATATCCATCTTCTGTTATCACAATAGTATGCTCCCATTGTGCTGAAAGCTTACCATCCTTAGTATAGCTTGTCCAATCATCACCAGCTTTAAATCTGATGTATCTAGAACCTTCATTAATCATTGGCTCAATTGTGATAACCATACCAGGGACTAATAATACTGATGGTTCATATGATGCATAATGAAGCACATATGGATCTTCATGCATCTTATAACCTACACCATGACCACAATATTCCATAACTACAGAATAGCCTTTGCTTTTAGCATATCTTTCAATTGCGATACCAATATCTCTTACTTGAGAATAGAATGGTTTAATTTGAGCCATTCCTATTTCTAAACATTCCTTAGTTACTTCTACTAATCTTTTCGCATTTTCACTAACTTCCCCAATCATAAACATTCTTGATGCATCAGCATAATATCCCTTATATTCAGTTGTAACATCAACATTGATAATGTCACCTTCTTTTAAGATAACTTTATCAGATGGAATGCCATGACATATAACATCATTGACAGCAGTACATATTGATTTAGGATATCCCATATATCCTAAATCTGCACTATGTGCATCATGTTCTTTTAGGAATTCTTCACACCATGTATTAATATCATCAGTACTAATACCTGCTTTGATTCTTCCCTCTACCATGTCTAAAAGTCCATTATTAACAACTGCTGCAGCTTTTATACCTTCAATATCTTTTGGAGATTTAATCATCTTTCTTGAAGGACTTAATGCTTTTAATTTTTTGGCTTGTTTATTTATTTTTAAATCAAAATTCATGTGGCAGTCTTCATATTTTTTACCACTGCCACACCAACATAATTCATCTTTTTCTAATATCTTCATATAATACCTCTTATTAATACTTAAATATTATAGCATAATTATCATATTTCTTCAAATTATAAAATAAAAAAGGAATTTCAAGTTCCTTTTTCATTTTTTACCACATTGTGATAGGTCTTCCTTCAGCATCTTTAAATGAGCCACAAATAATCATAATCCATTGAATAAATGCGATGATTGAAGGAATACCAGTCCAACAAAATACCAACATTAGTATTCCAGCACCAGTTTTACCAACATAGAATTCATGAGCACCAAATCCTCCTAAAAAGAAACATAACAAGAAAGTAATTAATCTTGATCTAGGAGATGCAGAACCATCATTAATTGGTCTTACGATATTATTTAGATCATTTGACATGTTATTTTCTTTTTGATCGTCAACTCTAGCACCACAATATCCACAAAAGATATCGCCTTCTTTTACTTCTTTTCCACATGTTTTACAATACATTTTTATTCCTCTGGTTTTTCTTCCTCAGTTGGTTGAACTTCATCAGTTGGTTGTTCATCTTCAGAAGTTTGAACTTCGTCAGAAGTTTTGTCTTCGTCAGAAGTTTTGTCTTCGTCAGAAGTTTTGTCTTCGTTTTGAGCTTCTTCAGGAACATCTTCAGATGTTTGAACTTCGTCAGAAGTTTTTGGTTCTTCCTTCTTTTCTTCTTTTACTTCTTCTTTTACTTCAACATCTTGATATGAAATTAAAGCACAGAAAATCACAAATGGTAGTATCAACAAATCAGTAAATAATCCAAAGAAACTTGTCCAGTCATATTTCCATACAATGTATGCAATTAAAGAAACTAGGAATAAAACTGCAAAGAATCCAAGTGCAATTGTAACTAATAAATTTAAAATCTTATTTAAGTTAATCTTGAATGCTTTAAAAAGCACAAAGAAAACTAGGCATGTCAATAATAATAATCCTTGTAAGAAATAGAATAATGCATAAATGATAGTCATTGCTTCTGCACCACTACGAATATTCCATCCTCTAATTAAATAATTTGAAACCATTTCAACAATTTGAATTGAAAGAAGCACAAACATAAAGAATTTAGCTTC
>JAEEHM010000073.1 GCA_016280895.1 Bacillota bacterium | reverse complement strand
GATTTAGACCTTGCTTTAAAACAATCTAATGAAAACCCAGTATATTATGCTCAATATGCATATGCAAGAATCAGAAGCTTATTTAGAATGTATCCTAATTTCAAAGAAGTTAGCCAGTTTAATAAAATTGATTTAAATAAATGTGAAGATTTAATTACAATTTTGATGCAATATCCTAATGTTATCGTAGAAGCTGCATCAAAACGTATCCCACATCGTATATGTCAATACATTTTATCTTTAGCTCAAGCACTACATAGCTATTATAATGATGAAAAGATTATTTCTGAAGATGTAGAACTCACAAATGAAAAATTAACATTAATGCAAGCAGTTGCTTATGTATTAAAAGATGCACTTAACTTAATTGGAGTAGGTACAAAGGAGAAGATGTAAATGAAAAAGAAATTAGCTAAATATGCATGGCTATTTGAAATGATTGGCTGTGCCTTACTTATAGGCCTTGGAATCATTATGAAATTTATACCTTCAGTACTTTTAGTACTTGTTGGTTTAATCTTTTTTGTGCTTGGCTTATTTAGAATTGTACCTTTACTAAAAACGACTGATGATAAATTATTAAAAATATTATATGCACTTGAATTATTTATTGATATGGGTGCTGGTATAGCCTTATTTATTATCGGAATTAAGAATAAATCTGATTCAATTGACGATTTAAAGAAAATATTTGGTTATATTATTGCTGGTATTTTGTATTTAAGAGGACTTGTTTATTTGTTTGCAGTTTCATTTAAAAAGGAAAATGCTAAAATTTGGATGTTTTTCTTACATGTTGGCTTAATCACTTTAGCAACAGTTATAATCGCACGTGGTGGTTTTACTTTAACAACACTAGGTTGGGTCTTACTTGCTCTTTCAATATTAAGTGCTATCTTTGTAGGAGTAGATTCTATTAAGAAATATTCTAATTTTAGAAATGAAGAATATGCTCGTAAAAAGACTCAAGATATAAAGACAAAAGAAGAGAAAAAAGAAGATGCACCAACTGCTGATGAAATTAAAATAAGAATTGATGAAGATCAAAATCAGGATCAAAATACTGATAATCTTAATGCGTAAAAATGAGTTTGATAGACACAAAAAAATTGTGTCTATTTTTCTTATTTTGTACATATTTTTAATAAATATTTACCTTGATTTATTAATCGATTTATAGTATAATATGTAATGAGATAATATAAATATAATTTATAAAAATATGGGTGAATTTATGAATAAAAACAATATAAATAAGCAAGCTATTTTTGCACAAAAGATAGAAGCATTAAAGAATGATTTAAAAGATTATCCTAATGTAAAAATAGTTGCAGCAACAAAATATATGAGCATTGAAGATACAAGATCATTAGTACTTGCTGGTATTAAAGATATTGGTGAAAACAGATGTGATATCTTCTTAGAAAAATATGAAGCATTGAAAGACTTAGATATTAATTGGCATTTCTTTGGTGTAGTTCAATCAAGAAAAGTAAAAGATGTATGTGATAAAATTACATGTTTACATTCTTTAGATAAATTATCAACAGCAATGGAACTTGATAAGAGATTGACTGATGTATTAGATTGTTATGTACAAGTTAATATATCAGAAGAAGCTAATAAAGAAGGAATACCTGCAAATAGAGTAAAAGCATTTATTAAATCACTTGGAAAATGTGAAAAAATAAGAGTTGTTGGTCTTATGTGTGTAGCAACAATGACATATGATACTGATTTAATTGAAAAACAATTCTCTAAAATGAAGAAATTAAAAGAAGAAATAGAAGAAATGAATTTAGAATATGCTCCTTGTCATGAACTATCAATGGGTATGAGCAATGATTACAAGCTTGCTTTAAAATATGGAGCAACTACAATTAGAATAGGACGTTTCTTCTTAGAATAGAAAGGACTTATTATGGGCTTATTTTCAAAGAAAAAAGATAAAGAACAGGATAATAAAAAATATAATCAAAAAGCTTTAATGACATCTTTTGATTTGATGGAATATTTTATTGTGAAAGATAGAAGCAATGAAGAATTATTTAAGCTTTGTGATACAATTTTATCAGGAAAACCAGTCCTTGCTAATTTTGATAAGATTAGTGTAAGTGATTGTAATTACATCCTTGCTTTTATGTCTGGTGTTGTATATGCAAAAGAAGGACAAGTTATAAAAGTAGGAGAAAGATTGTATTTATTTGCACGTAAAGAAGAATTCCAAGATGGTTCATTAAAAGAATATGTAGAGGATATTCGTCAATGAGCATCATTTATAATGGACTCTATTATATCATGTATGGATTTTTAGGTTTAATCACCATAAATATCCTCTTATCATGGTTTCCTGGAGTCTATAAATTTTCAATATTTAGATTTTTAAGAAGAACAACTGATACTTATATGCAACCATTTCATGGTATATTAGTATTTGGAATGTTGGATTTCACTCCAATCATTGGAGTTGTATTATTTGAAGGTATTATTCAAGCATATATATTTTTAGTTAATTCAGCTTGGGCATTGCCCAATTAAAAGAGGTATAAAAAAATGGCGAATGATTATAAAAACACATTATTAATGATGAATACTGAGTTCTCAATGAAGGCTAATTTAAGTCAAAAAGAACCAGATATTTTAAAGAGATGGGAAGAAAATAAGATTTATGAAAAAGCAATAAATCAAAATAAGGATAATACTCCATTTATTTTGCATGATGGACCACCATACGCAAATGGTAATATCCATATTGGTCATGCAATGAATAAGATCTTAAAGGATATTATTTTAAGAGATAAAACAATGGAAGGTTATTATGCTCCATATATTCCTGGTTGGGACACACATGGTCTTCCTATCGAGAATGCTTTAACAAAGAATGAAAAAGTAAATCGTAAAGCAATGAGTGTTGCTGATTTCAGAGATTTATGCTATGAATATGCTCTTAAACAAGTTGACAAACAAAGAACACAATTCAAACGTTTAGGTGTTTTAGGCGATTGGGATAATCCATATATTACTTTAAAGAAGGAATTTGAAGCAAGACAACTTGAAATATTTGCAACTATGGCTGATAAAGGTCTAATTTATAAGGGATTAAAGCCTGTATATTGGTCATGGTCAAGCGAATCAGCATTAGCTGAAGCTGAAGTTGAATATCAAGATGTCACTTCCAAAACAATGTACATCGCATTTAAGCTAGTTGATGGCAAGGGGGTATTAGATAATGATACTGAACTTGTTGCATGGACAACAACTCCTTGGACACTTCCTGAAAACCAAGCAGTTTGCGTAAATGAATTATATGATTATGTTGTATTTAAACATGACAATAGAAAATTTGTAGTCGCTAAAGAATTATATTCTACAGTATTAAAAGAATTAGAATATAATGAAGAAGACTGTGAAATAATTAAAACTGTCAAGGGTAGAGAATTAGATCATATCACATATACTAACATTATTGATAAGGTATGTCCTGTATTATTAGGTAGCCATGTTACATTAGATGCTGGTACTGGTCTTGTTCATACTGCATCTGGTTTTGGTGTTGATGACTTTAATATTTGTAAGAAGAATGGTATTGAAGTATTTGCACCGATGGATGATAGAGGCTATTTAACTGAAGGTGTTGGTATTTATACTGGCATGTTCTATCAAGTAGCTAATGAAGAAGTAATTAAAAACACAATAGAAAATGGCTCATGCTTAAAGGTAAAACCAATTACCCATGCATATCCACATGATTGGCGTACTAAAAAACCAATTGTATATCGTGCTACACCACAATGGTTTGCATCAATTGATGCCATCAAGGATGATATTTTACATGCAATCGAAGAAGTAAAATGGAAACCATCTTGGGGTGGATTAAGACTTTCTAACATGATTAAGGATCGTGCAGAATGGTGTATTAGCCGTCAACGTGCTTGGGGCGTTCCAATTCCTGTATTCTACTGTGAAGATGGAGAAGCAATTCTAGATAAAGATGTAATTTTACATGTTGCTAAATTATTTAAGGAAAGTGGAAGTGGTGTATGGTTTAGAAGTGAAGCAAAAGATTTACTTCCAAAAGGTTACACAAACCCACATTCTCCAAATGGAATCTTTACTAAAGAAACTGATATCATGGATGTTTGGTTTGATAGTGGTTCTTCATATTATGCAGTTTTACCTGAAAGAGGACTACCTGTTCAAGCTGATTTATATCTAGAAGGATCTGACCAATATCGTGGTTGGTTCAATTCAAGTATTTCAACATCAGTTGCAATGTTTAAACATGCACCATATAAAGAATGCTTATCACATGGCTTTACTTTAGATGGTCAAGGCAACAAGATGAGTAAATCTTTAGGTAATACTGTTGATCCAAATCAAGTATGTGATGAATTTGGTGCTGATATTTTAAGACTTTGGGTTGCATCAACTGAATATACAGCAGATATTAGAGTATCTAAGGATATTTTAAGACAAGCTGCAGAGGCTTATCGTAAGATTAGAAACACATTTAGATTCTTACTTGGTAATGTATCTGATTTTGATGATAAGAAGAATAGAATCAAATATGAAGATTTATCTGAAGTAGATAAATACATGGAATGTAAGTTAAATCAAGTAATTGAAAAAGTACTTGCTGCTTATAAAGAATATGAATTCCAAGAAGTATATCGTACTATCTTAAATTACATGACTAATGATTTAAGTGCTTTCTATTGTGATTTTGCGAAAGATATTTTATATATTGAAGAAGAAGATAATAAAGAAAGAAGATCTATTCAAACAGTATTATTTGATAATTTAGATGCTTTGGTAAGATTATTAAATCCAATCATTCCATTTACTTGTGAAGAAATTTATTCATTTATGAATGTAAGTGATAAATTAGAATCTGTATATTTATTACATATGCCAAAAATTAATAAATATGCTGATAGTGAAGAACTTCTTGATAAATATGCTAAATTCATGAAATTAAGAAGTGATGTTTTAAAAGCTATTGAAGATGCAAGAAATGAAAAGATTATTGGTAAATCTTTAGCTGCAAAACTTACAATTTATCCAACTGATGATACAAAAGCATTAATTAATAGTATTAAATCTAATCTACAAACAATGTTTATTGTATCTGAATTAGTAATAAGTGATAAAGATATTGATGCTTTCCAATATGAATCTGCAAAAATCAAGGTTGAGGCTAAACAAGGTCATATTTGTGAACGTTGCTGGAAAACATTTGATACTGTAGATGAAAACGGACTATGTCCAAGATGTGCTGAAATAATTAAGAATATGGAGAAATAATTATGAACAACATTATGAATATTCACTTTTTTAGAAATAGTACCTTAGAAAAGATAGATTTTAATAAGGTTTTAGAATTCTTTGACACTATTCCTAATTTCACAACTTATTATACTGATGATGAGGTGGAAATTGAATATAAGGATAAGGAATTTGATTTTGAATATCGTTATTTAATTACTAAGAAATCAAGAGTTAGTAAAATATATAAGCTTGATCCAATGTATTCAAATATTAATTTCTTACTAGAAATGCCACTTATTATTCCAACATTTTTAGCTAAGGAAGTATTTACTATTACGCAAAAATTATGTAAGGTATTTGAACTTGGTTATTATCATGATTCATTTGATGATGTTAAAAGCTTTAATATTGTTGATTTATTAGTATTCTTTGATAAATTAAGACAAGGATATATTGATGAAAATGGCCTTGGCGATAAGATGTATTATAATAATGAAAAATTAAATGTCATTTGTAAGTTCCAACGTTCAGTTGATAGTTTAATTGAATATTATCATAATGATGTTACTGTCAATTTATGTTATCCTGTAGTTGATAAGAATTCTAATGAAAAAGGAATTTGTTACGACTGGAGAATTGGCACAGCTATTATCTTTGCACCTTATGTTGATTATATCAACATTCAAGATGTTGAAGAAGGAAACATCTTAGTAAAAAAAGAGGATTTATTCCCAATTATTAGAAAATATCTTGCTGAAATTCAAAACTTCTTACCAGATATGTACATCATTAAACCAAAGCAAGCTAAGGCTGCATTAAGAGAATTGAAGAAAATTAAGAAAGTTATGTTACTAGATAAGGAATTTAAAGTTCTTCATATGAGTGATGTAATTGAGGAATAATTATGGAAAGTATTAATTCTAAATTATTTGATCATACTTTACTTAAAGCATTCGCAACTGAAGATGAAATTAAAAAATTATGTTTAGAAGCAAAAACTTTTAATTTCAAAAGTGTTTGCGTAAATCCATGTCATGTTGCTTATGCAAAAGAATTATTAAAGGATACTGATGTTTTAGTATGTACTGTTATTGGTTTTCCACTAGGTGCTAACACAATGGAAACTAAGTGGTTTGAAACGCAAAATGCGCTTGAAAATGGTGCTGATGAGGTAGATGTTGTCATCAACATCGGCAAAGCAAAAGAACATGACTATAAATACATTGAAAATGAAGTTGCTGGTGTTGTTGCTTATGCCTGCGGTGCTACTGTAAAAGTCATTATTGAAACATGTTATCTAAGTGATGAAGAAAAAGTAGAAGTATGTAAGGCTTGTACTCGAGCTAAGGCTAATTTCGTAAAGACATCAACTGGTTTTGGTACTGGTGGTGCTAAAAAAGAAGATGTTAGATTGATGAAAAACAATATTAGCGAAAACATGGAAGTAAAAGCTAGCGGTGGCATTCATTCTAAAGAAGATGTTTTAGATATGATTGAAGCTGGTGCTACAAGAATTGGTGCATCAGCATCAGTAAAAATAATGGAAGCTGCAAAGGAAGAATAATATGGCAAACATTCCAACTCCACACATTGGTGTATCTGATAAAAATCTCATTGCGAAAACTGTCTTAATGCCAGGAGATCCACTACGTGCTAAAAGAATTGCGTATCAATATTTAGAAGATGTAGTAGAAATCAATAATGTAAGAGGAATGCTTGGTTATACTGGTACATACAAAGGCAAAAAGGTATCAATTATGGGTTCTGGTATGGGAATTCCTAGTATTGGTATTTATTCATATGAATTATTTAATTTCTATGATGTTGATCGTATTGTACGTATTGGCTCAGCTGGTTCATATGTTAAAGAAGCAAATGTATATGATGTTATTTTAGTAACAGATGCTTATTCTGAATCAACATTTGCGAAAGTAGCATATGGATATGAAGAAGATGTATTAAAACCATCAAAGGAATATTTTGATGATTTAGATGCAGCTGCAAAAAGATTAGGCATTGATGTAATTAAGGGAAGATGCCATTCTGCTGATGTATTCTATCGCCATCATGGTGATGCTATTGAAGATGTATGTAAAAAACATAATTGCATAACAGTTGAAATGGAAGGCTTTAGCCTATTTGCTAACGCAATTTATGCTAAAAAACAAGCAGCATGCTTACTTACTATTTCTGATTCCTTCATTACCCATGAGGTAACAACAGCTGAAGAACGTCAGAACTCATTCAATAAAATGGTTGAAATTGCGCTTGAAGCATTATAATATAATTGAGACTAGTAATAGTCTCAATTTTCAAAAGGTGAATATATGAAATTTAAATTAAGTAAAGATGATTTAATAAAATCAACTAAGTTTAAACATATTAGTATTTTAATATCATTTGTGTTCGAAAGAGACTTCACAAAAAATGGATATATGGAATTACTTACTAGTATTCTTTCTGATTCATGTGAAAAATACAACACAAAAATGGCATTATATAAGAAAATGTATGAATTATATAATGTTAATTTGTTTATATATAATGCTAATAACTTTAATACATCAAGTTTAATTGTCAATTTAGAATTCTTAAATCCAAAATATGTTAATAATGATAATTTAATTGATGAAGTATTTTCTTTCTTTAAAGAAGTATTATTCAATCCTTTATTAAATGAGGAAAAAAATGGATTTGATGAAAAGGTATTTGATGAACATAAAGAAACTTGGCTATCAATTCAAAGAAATATTTATAATAAAAAACATTCTTATGCTTTTATTAAACTCATCAATAATATGAAAAGAGAAGATGAATTAACATTAACAAATCCATTAGATGAAAACTTATATAAATCAATTAAAAATGAAGATTTATATAAATTCTATCAAGATATATTCAAAAAATCTAAGGTATTTGTGAAGGCTAGTGGTGATATTGAATATGATTTATTAAATAAAAAAATCAATGAATTAAATCTTGATACTAAAGATATTAATATTAATGTAAATAATAATAGAAATTATGAAATTAATGAAGTAAAAAGATTTGAAGAAGTTCAAGATATTAGCCAATCTCATGTCAATTTAGGCTTTAGAACAACAATAGCCTTTAATGATCCCTTATATGTCGCTTATTTAACATTTTCTACGATGTTTGGAGGTATGTTTAATTCAACATTGAGCACCAACATTCGCGAAAAGATGTCCCTTGTATATAATATTTCAGCATCATTACTTCCTGAGGAAAAGATTTTCTATGTAAGATCTGCTAATGATAGTAATAAATGTGATCTTATTATTGAAAATGTGTTAAAAGAATTAAAGAATTATCAAGATAATAATATTGAAAATGGTGAAGAATTATTAAAACTTGCTAAAGAAGATATTATAAATGGTCTAAATGACACATATGATTCCGCAAGTGGACTTGTTAGTCAAGCACTTAAATATGATTTGAGAGGCTTTAGAAATGATAAAGAATTCTTTGAATTATTAGATAAAGTAAGCATAAATGATATAATTGAGGCTGCAAAGACTATTAAATTAGATACAATCTTCATTTTAAGGGGTAAATAATATGGAAAATTATCAACATATTTTATATAAAAAAATAAGTGAAGATGTATATGAAAAGACTCTTGATAATGGTTTGAAGCTAGTCATTATTAAGAAAAAGGATTATAAGAAATATTTCGGGTGCTTATCGTGTAAATTTGGTGGAATTGATTATAAATATCAAGATTTAAGTGATAATTCAATTAAATATCTTCCTTATGGTACTGCCCATTATCTTGAACATAAAAAATTTGATGTTGATGATAAAAGAGATATTTCCTTTGAATTCTCATATTTAGGAGCTAATTCTAATGCTTTTACTGATTATGGAATGACATCATATATCTTTGATTCATATAAGAATTTTGATACTTTAATTGAATTATTGTTGGATTTTGTGCAAAAACCATATTTTACAGATAAATCAGTAAGAAAAGAAAAAGGAATTATTATTCAAGAATATAAATCATACCATGATTCTCCATGGGAAAAGATGAAAATGAAATTATATAATAATTTATATAAAGAAGTATTAACAAAAGATATTTTAGGTGATGTTAAATCAATAAAATCAATCACAAAAGAATCTTTATATCAAGCTTTTAATGATTTTTATACACCTAATAATATGATTCTTTGCCTTGCTGGTGATATAAATGTTGAATCAACATTTAAATTAATTGAAGATAATCAAAGAAATAAGAAGTTTAAAAATAAAAACATCAAGGTAATTCATGATATTGAGGATAAACAGGTAATCCCTCAATCTACATTAAAGCTTGATGTTCCTGAAGATTTAGCCTTAATTGGATTTAGGATTGATCATGAAGATTTTAAACATAATGAATTAATGTTGTTTTCTTTTAAACTGCAAATATTGTTGGAAAAATTATTAGGTAAATTTTCTAATAATTATCAAGAAATGTTGGATAAAAAATTGGTAACATCATTATCAACATCAATTGGTGATGCTACAATGTACCCATATTTCTTAATTACAGCAGTTTTAAAGGACAAAAATGGCTTTGTGAAGTACATTAAGAAGATATTTAGTCGTCTAAATGACTTAAGCATATCTGAGGAGGAATTTGAGGCCTTAAAAAGAGGTTTAATTGGTACAATTCTCTTTGATTTAAATGATTTAGAGACATGTGCTACTGAATATGCAGATTATTATTTCAAAGATGCTAATTTATTTGAAGTAATAGAAGAATTAAATAATATTAAATTACAAGATGTCTTAGATATAATCAAATATATTAATATCAATAATATGTCAATTGTGATTGGAAAAGGAAAAGGTTCAAGTAATTAACTTGAACCCTTTTTATTGTTGATATTTGATCTTAATTTAGGAAGTGGATTAATATCGTGGGAAGCTGATATTATCCATTATTTTTCTTCATCAAGGACAACTTCATCTAAATTGCAGTCTTCATCCATCATTTTTAGACCATCTTTAGAATTCTTGATTTTAATTAGTGAGATTCTTTCACCAATAACATCTAAGGAATATTTATTGACTCCATTTTCTTCCTTACATTTGGTACTAACACGTCCTTTAATACCGATTATGTCCCCTTTTGAACAATAATCAAAAGCGACGCTGCTGATTCCATTCCACAGGCTTATCGGAATAAAATCAACACCATATTCGCCAGTACTTAGATCCTTAAAAGGTCTATTTACAGCAAGAACGATATTACAAACTTTCACATTATCTGAGATTTGTTTGATAGTAGGCTCAGTAGCAAGTCTTCCAACTAATATCAAATTGTTGATCATAGGATTCCCTCCTTTCTTTTCTATATTGTACTAAAAATAAAAGGAGCTTTCAAATCGAAAAAAGGGCATTTTTGGTTTTTTATAAAAGAAAAAAAGGGCTTTCTTTGTAAAAGAAAAAGAGATTAATATAGTAAAAGAAGAAGAGATTGTTTATTCATAAAAAATAATGAAAAATATTCATTTTTAAAAGTTTTTTAAAAAATTTGATATTGTTTTTTATAAAAAAATACCTATCGATTCGATAGGTATTAATTATTATAAAAAGCATCAATTTCTTTCATTAATTCATCATTAGCGACATTAAATTTGAATCTATCAATGCCATCTATCATTTTCTTGTAAGCAAGATTACGATTCTTTGTTTTCTTTAATTCATCGTTAAATAATTTCAGTCTTTCTCTTTGATATTTTACACATTCAGTTGAGGCTATCACTGAGTTGTGAGTATTATGATATTCGTCTGTCATCAATTTGAAAACTGCTTTTTTATTTTTAATTTTATCTTTCTTATTATAAATAGATAATTCTAAATTAACAGTTTCATCCTTTTCGCCATGAATTATCATAATATCTTTATTTGATTTATTTATTGATTTATAGGCACTTTCATTATAATGAAGGCCAAAATGGAATAGTGAGGCGATATGTAGTGGTAAGAAAGCAAGATATGCTAAAAATTTTTTGTTGCCTTTTATGAAATTGAATAATAATTGGATAGGTTTATTAAATCCAGATATAGAAACAATTTTCTTAATTCTTGCACTTTTATTTGCACAAGCAGCAACTGCATATCCACCCATTGAATGTCCATATAAATAGAATTCTTGATTCTTATATTCTTCATTTTCATTCAAATACTTAAATAAAGACATCAAATCATATTTTTGTTGATTAACACCATAGAAATACGCACCATTAGATAAACCACTAGCAGTAAAATCATAAGTGATTACCTTATATCCTAAATCTACTAAATATGTGATATCTGATAAATAGCCAGTATGTCCAGGACACATTCCATGAACATAAATTAATAATTTATTATTATTTTTACCATAAATATAGCCATTTAATTTAACTTTTTTTGAATAAAAATTAAATTCATCTCTTTCATATTTATCTTTTACATCATCATAGCTTAATAGTTCACTGTCTTTTTGAATATCAAGACGTGAAAATGCACGCTTAATGATGGCATCACCAAATAAATATGATAAGAAAAGAAGAACTATTATTACAGCAAGGATTATCAATATTATTTTTAAAATAGGATTCATATATACCTCCAAAACTATCAATATTATATAATAATTTAATTATTTATTCAAGATTATAGATTTATTTAGCTTTAGGCCATGGCTTAAATGCTGATATAAATAAAAAAAGAGCTTGATTATTCATCAAACTCATTATCTCTTATGGAGCAGGTAACCAGAATCGAACTGGCATCTTCGCCATGGCAAGGCGACATATTAGCCGTTGTACTATACCTGCAACGTGATATTATTATATCATAGAATAATTAAAAATGCAAGAGATAAATGAAAATATTTATACTATTTAAATTAGTTAACTGAATTTACATTTTAATATTTTTTTGGTATAATAATACAGAGGATTTAGTATTATGATTAAAGGTGTAATGTTCGACATGGGTGGTACCCTTGTCAATGTAGAATTGAAAAAAGATGCTAATATGCTGATTTATTCGCATTTAAAAGATAAATCCATCAAAAAAGATGTATTTGATGAAGTATTTAATCGTTTTTTAAATGATACATTAAATGCAAGAACTACATTTGATATTAAATGCGTCGATTTCTTTAATTCAATTCTTACATATTTTAATACTACATTTGATATTGATATCAATGAATTAGAATTATTATACACAAAAGCTTTATTCAATTGGACATTAGTAGATAATATTATTGATGTCTTAGAAGAATGTAGAAAAGAAGGTTTAAAAATGATTGTGCTTTCTAATACTTTCTTTTCTAAAAATGCAATTTGTATGATCTTAAAAGAATTCGATTTATTAAAATATTTTGATGATGTTTTGGTATCCAGTGAAGCATTAGTAAGAAAACCATCTACATTATTCTTTGAAATGGGCATTCATGCTATGAATATGTATAAGAAAGATATTGTGTATGTGGGAAATGATTATCATTTTGATTACATGGGTTGTTTAATGACTGGAATCAATATTATCTTTTTGAATCACGATAATTATCATAAATATGAATTATTTGAAACATGTAAAGAAATAAAAGATTATAAAGAATTGATAGGAGTAAAAATATGGCAAATATTTTAAGTAAACTCCCAAAATCAGTAATCAATGTGTTAAGTATCTTAAAAGAAAATGGCTATGATGCTTATGTTGTTGGTGGTGCTGTAAGAGATTCTTTATTACTCAGAAAATTATCAGATTTTGATATTTGTTCAAACGCTATTCCTGATGAGGTAAGAAGAATATTTCTAGAAAAGAAATATAAGGTTATTGAAACAGGCATTAAGCATGGAACTGTTACTGTTTCTTATAATAATACAGCATACGAAATAACAACATTTAGAACTGATGGTGCTTATTTAGATAATCGCCATCCCGAAAAAGTTGAATTTTCTAATAGCTTAGAAGAAGACTTAAAAAGAAGAGACTTCACTATCAATGCACTTGCTTGTGATATTGATGGTAATGTACTTGATTATCATAATGGCATTAGTGATTTATATAAAAAAATCATTAAAACAGTAGGAGATCCTAATAAAAGATTTCAAGAAGATGCTTTAAGAGTGTTAAGAGCTATAAGATTCATGGCATGCTTAAAATTTAAAATTGATGATTCTACTAAAGATGCTATTTTAGAAAATTATGAATTAATCAAGAATGTTAAAATTGAAAGAATTAATAAAGAAGTTATGCAAATACTTGATAATTCTTTGAATGTTGATTTAAGACCTTATGAAAAATTATTTAAATTAGCATATGATTATCCATTTGATTTAAATGATAAGGATTATGAAATTATTTCGCGATTTCCTTCTCATGAAATGAAAATTGCATATCTATTTAATAAATATGATATAAATGAATTAAATAATCGTCTTAATGATTTGAAAATCAGCAATGAGAAGAAGGAAATGATTAGTGTTCTAATCGATGAAGCTTTTCATTATACACCTAATTATTTAGATAATTATCATATTAAAAAATATTTATCCAAATACGGTGAACAATTAGGCTTTGTGATTATTCAATATTTATGTTATTTAAATAATCTAGATATTTTAATCTACAAAGATAAAATTAATAAATTATTACCAAGTGTTGTAAATCTTAAAAATTTAGATTTAAATGGTGAAGATTTAATTGAACTTGGTTATTCTGGAAAAGACATTGGAATTATCTTAAATAATCTTGTTGATTTAGTTTTACAAGATAAAATTAAGAATGAAAAAAAGGCCTTAATTAAGGCCATTAATGAGTAATACTTTCTAATTTACCCTCTAAATTATGAAAGTCCATAGTTATTAGCTATGGACTTCCTAAAAAGATTGAGGGAAATTATACTTCTTTTCGAAGTACGTGTTAATTATATTACTTATAACTTAAATAAAACTTAAATAAGGGGAATTATTATGCAATTTGGAATTATCGATTTCGTGTTAATTGGAATAAGTGTGATTGTAGCACTTATTGGTTTAAAAAGAGGAATAGTAAAGCAACTTACAAGTGGAATTACATTTATTTCTGCTATTGCGATTGCGTTCTTCACATATAAATATGTTGCAAATTATATATTAACTTCTGATATATTTTATAATATCAATGAGAAGTTTTATAATTTAGTTGCATCAAAAGCATCAGAAGAGGCTATAAAAGCGACAATTGAAAATGCTGGTGTTGCTGGTGTTAAGGAAGTTTTATCTGCGGTAAAGATTCCAGGATTTTTACAAGGCATGTTTATTAAGTCTTTAGATGCAACAATTGCGTCAAATCCTTCAATGCTTGTTGGTGATTATGTAAGTAATGCTTTTACTACAAAGGCTATTATTGTAGGCTCATGCATTGCAATGTTTATCCTTGGTTTGATTGTTGTGGCTATTCTTGTAGCACTACTTAGAAAGATAGCTGATTTACCAGGTATTAAAGTAGTAGATCGCTTACTTGGAATGATTTTTAGTTTAGCTAAATGGGCTATTGCTGTATGCATTATCTTGTTTGTGGTAACATTGCTTTATAAGATTCCAGGCTTTGGTGCAAATATTGAAAACTTCATGAAAGCACAAATTAATCTTGATGATGATACTTATATGTCACTTACTAAATGGGTTTATGTCAACAATCCAGTTT
>JAEEHM010000072.1 GCA_016280895.1 Bacillota bacterium | reverse complement strand
GTGGAAGTTAATTGGAATTTGACTACCAAAATAGAAGTTATAAAGTCTGTAATTTTTCCTAAAATTGAGAATAAGAATCAAAGGGTATCTAATGAACAAGTAATTGCATTATTTAGAAAAGAAATAGAGAATAGAGGAGAAAAAGCATGAAAAGAAAAATAGTTAGTATTTTTACATTTTGTATTTGTGTGATAGTTGCATTATTAATTACATCATCATTAAGAGTTGATGCTAGCAGCGATGAAAACAGTAATTATTCTGCCAATTATTATTTAGTGTTAAATGAAAGTAATATTGATTTCACATTGTATAATCAAGATTATTTAAATGATTTAATAAATGAAGTATTTACTACTCTTGATGAGAATCCAAATGCCAATTTGTTATATAATTATTCAGTTTCTCAGGATTTAGCTAATCAAATAAAGGATTTTTATTTAAGTTATTATAATTGTAATATCAACAAAAATGTAAATAATGGAACTAGATACGTACTACAAAATAGTTTGGTAAAAAATAGCAATGGTGAGTGGGTTAATAGTGGTGGTGCCTGGAATAATAGATATGCTTACTAAAATTGTTACGCTTTCTCCATAAACAGATACGAGGAAGACTATTATTATGACAATAACCCACATTATAATGTTGGTTGCTTTTCAAATCGTGAATTCAATTTGTTGGAAACAATAACAGTTGAAGAAGTCAGAAAAAAAGTTACATATGATTTAATAGCATTAGGTTTTTCAAATATAAATTATTACTATAGTTTTCCTAGCAATTTAGATGATAATACTAGATTGATTTGTTTTCGAACTTGTAATACCGATTATCATTTTATGAAATATGATAATAGAGAGAAAACATGGTATCATAAACCAGGTGGTTCAGCTATATTAAAATATATTTCTTCTATTGAGAATAGCGGATGGATAAGTGAAGGTAGTATTAATGGCGTTGAACTATCTGAAAATAAAACATATTTTAGTGATGTGATATACTTAACATATTCAATAAGTAACACGAATATGAGTTGCCATACATTGGAAAGTACTCTGGTCAAAAATGTAAGTGCCTCAAAAGATCTTTTGATAGAGAGCAATGTATATTGTGATAGAAATTACAGTTACACTTTTACAGCGTCATCTAATTTCGAAGTTCATATGTATGATGAAAATATGGATATTCTATTCGATTATGAAAGCGAATATAATTCTGATAAATCTGTGTATGAATTATTATATATAGATTATTTATTTAGTGGTAAATACTATTTTAGAATTAATTACACCAATAGTTCATCTTATGGTAATGTTTCTTTAACTTATAAAGCTGTTTCTAATACTTGTACTTCTCTGCATATAAACTATGATTGTGATATTACAAATCATCTACACTATGATGATTGCAGTTTACATAATTATTTACAACTTTATAATTCATATGGACCAAGCTTTTATAAATTTGTTTTGGATGTAGATACCGATGATGAAGATTTTCAGTATTTAGAAAATCAGTTCTGCATTAAAGATACTAATGGAAACATAATTGATAAGTATTATTTTGATAGTGATTATAATAAAGAAGCAATTAATGATGACTTACAAAACGAAATGATAGTGTTTATCCCTTCAAGTGGTACTTACTATATAGATATAGTATTGCCTGATATTGATTATAACAGCATTTATTTCACTTATACTAATATTGATTATTCGTCAATTGATTTTTATGATAATGCATTTGATATTGAATTCTCAAGAAGATTAATTGATTTTGAGACAGATTATGATTATGTTAATAAAATAGAAATTGCACAATATGGGACATATGATTTAGATGTAAGAGTAAGTGGAAGTATAGGATATAATTTAACAGTATTTCTATGTAATATAAACAATAATGGATTAAATGAAATATATGTAGATGATATTATAGGTTCACATAATATATCCACTTATTCAAACATAGTATTATCTCCAGGAATATATTATTTTGGATATTTTAATAATGAAGCTAATGTTGCGGTTAATGGAAGATTATTTAGAGTATTAAGCAATGATAATCCAAATATGCTAACTGCAATGATGTGTGATCCTGATAGTAGTTATCCATACGGAAGCGAAGTAAGATTTAATAATGGTTCATTCAATAATAGTACAATCACAATAGGATTTACTAGATTCATTGGATTTGATGATTTATACGGAGTTGGTTCATTATATAATGTTGATTATGACTTTTATGCTAGTAACAACAAAATTAGTGTTTCATCATATGGAACAATACTAGCTGAATCTGCAGGTTCTGCAACTGTTTATGCGATTTACAGAAATGATCCTTCGAAAGTTTATGTATTAAATGTGACAATAATTAATGATAATGGAAATAATAGAAGTATATATTCTTCTATAACTCATTATTATGATTACAGCAGTAGTATCAGTACTTATCAATTTGAATTATATGATGAAGATTGTCCTTATCCAGCAATAATGGATTATTCATGGACAATAAGTACAAATAATATAAATGCAACAATGAGCATATATGGTACTATGAGTGTTAGTGGACCAGGCACTATTACTTTAATTGGAAGTTATTATAGAAATCCTAAAATAACAGTATATATAACTGTAGTATTTGAGTAATCATTAACAGGCGATTTAGTCAAAGTAACTTGATGCGCTTATATTTATTTTGATTTAAAAAGCGTATGGAAATAGTAAATATTTTTGAATAAAATAGGAGAAAATACAAATTATGAAAAAAACATTATTGATATTATTAATACTCCCATTATTCTTGCTAATAGGATGCACGAATGATAAAAAAGCAACAAAAAATATTATAGATATTGTAAAAAAACAAACTGGCATTAGTATTCCGCAAGATGCAAATTTGATTGAAAAATATGAAACGTCTTTATTTCTTCATGGTAGGTTACCTAAGTATTATATTTTTCAGTTTGATAAAGCACCTGAAGAATTTTTAGTGAACAATACTTTTCAAGAGGTGAAAAACGATGTATTTGAGAAAAATATAATAAATATATTGGAAAATGAAAATAAAAAATATAACTTAAAAATTCCCGAAGAAAGTTTAATTAAATTCGATGAATTGTATTTATACACATATCAAGAAGATGACTATTGTTTAATATATTATCCAAATGATTATAAGCTTATAGTGTTCATTATTTCAAAATAGAATATAAAATAGGAGGAAAAAGGGGAAGATAATCGTTATGAGAAAAGGGAAATATTTTTTACTTGTTATGGTTGTAGTCTTTGTATTATTTCTATTAGGATTTAATAATAGAATATATGCAAATAATGAATATGATGATTATAATGAAAGTATATTAAGTGATACAGAAATTATTGAAAGTTTAAATGATTTATTACAAAAATATATGAATACATATGAGTTGGAAGACGAAATATATCATGATGAAACATGCAAAAAAATTCAAGTGCTCAATAGCTATATTAGTTTAAAAGAACAAAGTGGTATTGAATTGTCTGAAGAAAATGATGAATATAGTGAACTAAATAGATATGGTATGTTTCATATTTCTCCAAATTGCACATGTAATGAACTTAATTATTTTACTGAAACTCCATGCGCTAATTGTCAATATTATTGCTCTGTTTTAGATGGAGTTTATGCTGTCTTAGCAGGTTTTAATGTAAGAGGGTGGAATTTGGCATGTGATTTATTGACTCATAATCTTTCAAATACTGTATTAGATAGTGACTATTATCCTAGTGCTGATTTAATATCGGTGATTTCAGAATCTTCACAAATAAACGAAATAAGATATGATGATAAGTTGTCTTATGGTTTTTCACAAGACGAACCTGGATGGGCAAACGGTATATTTGCTAGTACAGCAGATGGAGATGTTTTCAACGCTTTAGGCAAATTCTATTACACTAAAAATTATTATAGCAATGAATATACTAAAATCAATATTTTAGACAGATATGATTGGGATCGTGGCGGTGATTCACCTGGAGGCGTGTTAATAAATAATATGGTAGAAGCACAAGAACTAGGAATATTGACACCATTTTACACGTGTATTGAAATTGTAACCCAGGGTTTTTCACCTTTTTCGTGGAATTATTATTTAAATGGCGTGATAATTAATGAATATTATGGTTCAAGCTCAACTCTTATATTGCCAAATCAAATTTATGATTTAAGATATCATCAGCAAAATATGATATATGCTAAGGTAACTTCTATTGCAAATTATGCATTTCAATATTGCGCTGACCTAGAAATTGTTACATTTGAGAATAATTCAACGCTTTCAAGCATTGGTACAAATGCCTTTTATGGTTGTACATCTCTTGAATCGATTGCCATTCCATCAACAGTTACAAATATAGGTTCTTATGCTTTTTATGGCTGTACTTCTTTAGAAGAAGTTGAAGTATTAAAAGAAAATGGACCAATTACTAATTTAGGACTAAATGCTTTTGACAATTGCGCATCAAATCTTACAATTACAGTTCCAACTAATAGACTTTGTGAATATAAAAATACTCCATTTTGGTCTAGTTATAGGGATAAGATTGTACCATCTTCACCTATTATTGATGATATAGACTTAGATTGTATGGTTGATGATGATGTAACAACATATTTGAATGCAGGCTACAACAAATTATATCGACTTGATGTAGACTGTGATGGTTGGTATACAATATCATGTACAAGTGGTACCCACTATAGCATTTATAATTCTAATATGGTAAAAATTGCAGGTGCTTATGATACTTATGAATTAACTCTTAATGAAGGCACTTATTACATAGATATTGAATGGGAAGATCCAACTGATTCGGGTTATGCTACACTTCATTTCTTAAATAAAGGAATAAATGTTTCTGATAATATTACAAACAATATATTACCTCATCTTCATAATGTGGGTACAAATTATAAAGCACAATTAAAGTATTATAATAATCAAGGCCCAGGTTTTTATAATATATCAGTTAATGCTGCATCAATAAATCCTATAACATATTATGAAGGTACTATTACATTTTATAGTAATTATAGTAGAACAACAATAATCAATAAATATAGTGATAATAATTACACATTAAGCGCAAAATCATCACTTGGTGCTAATAATATGGTGATGTATTTTCCTTCTAATGGCTATTATTATTTTGATGTTATTTTAAGAACTAACGATTTAACAGCATTAACACTTAATATCACTCTTCTAACAAGTACTAATCTTAATTTATTTGATTTAAGTACAAGTACTGATGAAGGAGTTGAATTATTATCAAATGATATAAAAGGTGATTATTTCAAAAAAGTCCTTTTAAAACAAAGTGGTAAATTTGAAATAACAGGAGAATATAAAGATTATTCAAGTGAAAATGCATATGTGTTAGTAGCTAGAATAGTACCATCTGGCAGCTCATATTCTCTAGATGTTAGATTAATAAGTGTTATAAATGATAATATAATATCTGCTAGTGCAACATGGAATTTAGATCCAGGTACTTATTATATAGGTTATTTTAATAATATAGAAGGAGTAGAAATAGGTATTAGTTTTGAACGTAAAATTACTCAATATGGTAGTTACAATCTAATATCAGATCCTAACTCATTTGAAGATTATGGAAGTGAAGTTAGGTTTAATAATGGTTCATACTTAGGTAGTACTTTAACTGTTGGATTTACAAGATTCATTTATCTTAATTATGATTATATCTTACCATCATATTCAAGATTAGATTATTATTTCTATTCATCAAATGAAAATATAGCCACAATTTCAGAATATGGCACATTACTTGGAAAAAGTGCTGGAACTGTTAAAATAATGGCAGTATATAAGTCTGATCCATCTATTACTTTTGTGAAACAATTTACAATACTTGCGGATAATAGGGTCAATAATTTAATAATTTATGATACTGATAGTATTGATTATACTGGTAGTGGCCAAATATATCAAATAGAATTAGATGATTATAATTCATATTTTCCACAAATATCACTATATAATTGGACACTTATAAGCTCAAGTAATAATTATAGTTATAGTATTAGTGAATGGGGAACATTTGGTTTATATGGAGCAGATATAATTGTGATTGAAGGAACATCACAGTTAAATTCTAAATTGAAGATAAGAATTACTATAACTGTTACAAATTGATTTTGATATGAAAAGACCTCTAGAGTTTTTACTCAAGAGGTTTTATTGTTGATTTTTAAAAAGTGCATAATGAGTGGGAGAAATTGTAATAGTGAGATGTGTTGTTTGAAGAATAGGGGGGGTACGGAATTTAGCCTAGGGTACGGACGTGTCAAAAAAGGTAAACCCTGCCATATGTTAAATGTCAATATTATTTTAACCAAAAAAGAGAATATTAATTTAACCAATGGAGGATAGGGGAAATGTGTTAGTATTATTACACAAAGCGTGTAGGACCCTTTCTTTTAACGAATTCTTAGTACACTTTTTTATGATTGAAGACATTTTAGCATAGGAATATAGATATAATAATAGCAATAATTTAGAAGTTGACTTAAGTATTTATTGTATGATAAAATGAAAACGAAATTTATATTATAATGAATAAAATAATGGATGGAGGTTTTGAAATATGAAAAAAATAATGATTATATATTTCATTATTTTCACTACGATATTTTTGATAGGATGCAATATCAATAATAACAAAAAATATATTGCATATAACGGAGTTATGATAGGTTCAGGTGTTTTAGGTTATAATCCCAAAAATAATTATACTTTTAAAGCTGGTTTTTTGGAAGAAAATAGAGTCCGTTGCTCATATGAAAATGAAAATTATGATCACAATGATAGCAATAGCGAAAAATACATATTTTATGCTGAAGCTCCAAAGGAAATTATATTTGTCATTGATTCCATAGAAAAACATGATGAGATATTTAATCAAAAGCACGAAGTAGATTATGAAAAAGAAATCTTAATATTGCGTCTATTTGCATCTACAAACTGCTCATGGTCATTGAGCGAAGTTGAATTAGAAGATAATGTACTAAAAATAATTTATGATTATGTAGTTAATGTAACAACAGAACCGGGAGTAGCATATATGCTTGTACGAATTGATAAAATCGAATTTGAAACTGTTGAATTTTACTATAAGATGAATTATAGAATTATGAATAAAGTGGAACTCTTGCTCCAACTCAAACTATGGAATAGGTTTGAAGATTGGCTTAATATAACCCAAAATTTAAGCAATGATGAAGTAGACGATTTATTAGAACAGTATTCTCAATATTATGTGTTAATAGCAATAAAAAAGAATAAAGAAAACTACGGGTATATTATAT
>JAEEHM010000071.1 GCA_016280895.1 Bacillota bacterium | reverse complement strand
TTTAAAAGGAAAAAGAAGAATGATTTTTCATTCTTCTTTCTTATTATATATATTCTATATGAATGGTAACCATCCAGAATCTGAACTTGTTTTATCGACATTATTAGAATTATAATTATCAATAAATTCTAAACCTGATTCACAAGAATAATAATGACCTTCAAATAAGATATATGAATCATAAATTTCTATAATTCTATTTTCAGCATTAGCATCATCAATACTGATAATGTATTTAGCTTCTTTTGTAGTGTCAACATCTTTAGCACCAACAAAGCCAATGTTTTGGAATGAAGATGTAAAGTATTGAATCTTATCTTCACTTATTAGTGTATAAGTTACACTACCATCATCTTTTTTTGTTTGGATATCAATTTGAGTGACTTGTGAAAACACAAAATGAATTTTAGCTATAGAGCCACTAGCTGGATCAGTATCACCAGTTTGATTTTCACCAGTTTGATTATCTCCATTTTGATTTTCTGAAGTATTGTTATTATCTTTATTTGTGTTGTCATCATTTCCTTTATCCTTACATGCAATGATAAACAATGACATTATGATAATAAACAATAATAGAAATTTATTTTTCATAATAATACCTCTTAATTAGTCTTCATCTGCACCTAATGCTTCTAGTCCTTTCACATTTTTAACTTTGTTAGCTTTGATGTTTTTAACAAGTAATGTAAATACTAAACCAGCAAATAATGTTAATACTGATGCATAGATTGGAAGTACAAACCATACTTTGAAGTTAGCAAGTAATAAACCTAAAAGTACTGGTGTGATAGTTTGTGCTGACATACTTGCAGCATAATAATATCCAGTAAATCTACCAATCTTCTTAGCAGAACATAATTCTACAACCATTGGGAATGAGCAGTTATGAACAAGTGCCATACCGAATCCCTTTAATAGCCATACAACATATAATAATACTGGGAATGAATGATATACAATTCCATCATCAGTTACTGTTGTCTTTGGTGATTGCTTAACAAAAATCATCATTAATAGTCCAAGTAAAGTAACAGTTAAGCCTAATGAGATTGTCCATTTACGTCCAATCTTATCAGCAATCATACCAGCAATAGCGAAACCAACAACTGAAGCTAAACCACCAATGATTGTTAAAATCATTGTAGCTGAAGATGAAGATTCCATATAATAAATTACATAGTTACCAATATAAGTACCTAATGCGTTATCACTCATGAACCATAAGAATTCGGCGCCTAGAATAGCGAGTAACATATTTCTATTTGCTTTTGACATTGGTTTGTCATCATCAACAGCATCTTCAATAGCAGCTTGTCTTTCTCCTTCTTCTAATTCATCTTTCATTTCTTCTTGTAATTTGTTTTCTTTAACTGTAAAGAATAACACAAATGCAGAAATAACCATTAATACAGATGCAATGATGAATGGAAGTTCAATGATCATTAATTTGCTTGAACGATCAGGAGCACTAATATAATCACTTAATTTTAAGAAAATACCTAAAACAGTAGCACAAGCTCCACCTAAATATCCCATGATATTAATAATACCATTTGCTTTTGCACGTAAAGGTTTAGGTGTAATATCTGGCATCAAAGCAACAGCTGGGTTACGATACATCATCATAAAGATTAATACGATAGCCATCATAGCAATCATTCCAGCAACATTGTTTAAATGGAAAAATACAGGAATGAATGGGAATGCGATAGCAGCAACTAAAGTACCAGTTAAAATATAAGGCATTCTCTTACCAATTGGTGTTTTAGTCTTATCAGATAAATTACCAAATATTGGAAGTAGGATTAAAGCTGCCAAGTTATCACATGCCATGATAATACCAACTAACCATTGTACTCTTAGGATTTTATCAGTATCACCACTAGCCTTTAATACAGCACTGTTTTCTCCATACATTGCTTGCGCAAAGATGTCAGTTAAAAATGTAGGGCACCATGAATCATAGATTTGCCAAAGTAATAAAATACCAAAGAATGCAAATCCTATAAACATTGTTCTTTTAACATTTAGTTTTAAACTCATTGGTGCATTTTGATTTTGTGTAGATTCCATATTTCCTCCTCTTTAATCTATTTTTAAATCACAAATACATTAATATTATACCACACTAGCCCAATAAAAACAAACTATTATTTTTAATGCATTATCAATATAAAAGTAGTATAATATTAGCAGGAGAAATAATATGAAAAATAAACCACTTGTAATCGGACATAGAGGCGCTAGTGGCCTCGTTAAATTTGAAAATTCTTTTGAAGCATTTCAAAAAGCAATCGATATTGGCTGTGATGGTATTGAATGTGATGTTAGAAAAACTAAAGATGATGTTTTAATTATCAATCACAATCCAAACATTGGAGATTTAATCATCAAAGATCACACTTATGAAGAATTAAACATCTACACAACTAATCTAGGTTATACATTACCAACATTAATTGAAACACTTAAATTAGTAAGAGATAAAATATTAATTGATATTGAACTTAAAGAAGTTGGATATGAAGAAAAGATAGTGTCTGAAATATTAAGTGTATTACCACTAGATCATTTCTTTGTAAGATCCTTCTTTGATGAAGCATTAATCAAAATCCATAACATCAACAAAGATATTAGAATAATCTTACTTACAGGAATTGAACATCCTGAACATCTACTTAAAACTAGGTACAGTGAAGTATATCCAAAGCGTAGATTAAAAAGATGTGGTGCTTACGCTGTATCACCATACTTTAAAGAGATGATTCTAAATTATCCTAAAAGATTAACTCGTCAAGGATATCCTATTATTGTATGGACAGTAAATGATGAAGAAGTCATGAGAGACCTAGTTGGTAAAGTCGAAGGAATAATCACTAATTATCCAGATAAATTACAATCAATCATCAATGATATATATAATAAGAAAGAGAATTAATTTTTAATAATATATAATAAGAAAAAGGAAGACAATTTTTGTCTTCCTTTCTTATTATATTTTTACCAGTTCCAAGGAACTGCATTAGGATCATTTAATACACCATTAGGATCATATGAACCAAGCACACTTGTAGTAATTACTTCTTCTTCACTAAACTTTTCTACTATAACTGTAGGTTTTGTATATTCTTTTTTCATATTGTTACCTCCTATTCAAAAGTGTATCCATAATTTTCCAAGATTTCTTTCAATCCTGAAACAGCATCGATATGTTCAACATTGTAATATTGATTTACCATTCCTTTAACTGAGTAAGTTTTTGTGTTTGTAGAATAGAAATATGCACCATTATATTCTACATATGCTCTAATAGTAAATTCAGTATCTAGATTAGCATAATTTATATTCAACATGTCACCCAAATCTAATGTGACAAATTGTTTGCCACCAGCAGTTTGGAATGAAGCACCAGAACCATTAGCATATTTAACTGTATTTCCTCCAGCACTTACTTCAATACCAAATGTTACTGCATAATCTTCGTTTAACTCAGCAATTCCCCCGTCAATAGCACATCTAATTCTAAAATTAACATCGTCATATGAAGTTTTTGCAGTTGCTTGTTTAACATATACATATATTTCAGAAGCATAGTTGGTTTTTCCTATGTTACTACTAGCATAGTTTTTAAAGCCTGATCCACCATCCATCATTACTCTTGAATCATTATTCAAAAAATAAGAATTATTTCCACTTGCAACAAAAGCTAATTCATGATTTACTTTATTTGAAAAGGCAATTGATGCACTACCATTACTATTATTAATATAATTAGTACCATTTTTTAAATCCCATCCACTTACAGCATTGCCATATAGTGTCCATACAAAGTCACTAGTGATTTCACTAGTAATTACGCCATCCTCAATAGTTATTGCTTCACTTGATCTAGCTAATGTATTATTATCTAGTGAATTAGTCATAGCATAAAATGTTCCATTGCTTAATTTTGAGATAATAATTATAGAATCTCCTTCTGATAATTGAGAAATGCTTGTTGCTTTAGTGTAAACGCTAGGTGTATTAATTGAACTTGCATTATATTTATATGCCAAACTCATATAAGCATTTATTGATTCAAGTTTATTATTAATTGCAGTTTGAGCAGCATTTGAAGCCCATTTAGCTGTTAATGTAAGTGGTCCTGTTACAGTATCATCATCAAAATCCCATTCAGTATTTCCGTTAAACCAACCGATAAAAGTATTTTCAGCTTTAGTTGGAGTACCAGGATTAGAAATCTTAGACCCCTCAGTTACATTATTATATGGTCCAAAAGAACCAGTTCCACCATTAGTATTGAATGTAACATTATAGCAATATGTAGTATTAGTGTATTCTTTTGTATTTCCTTCAAAATTAATCAAGTCGCCTTGAATTGTGACTACATCATTAACTGCCTTTCCATGATTATATTTATAAACAGTAATACTTCCAGTACCATCAGTTAATGTATAACTTCTTCCATCTTGAGATACTGCAGTAACAGTTCCTGATGAAATATATTTGTATGGTGCTGCAGTAGTTCCGGCTAATGTAGCAATCTCCAATGCAGTAGCAATATTAATTGGGCTAGTGTTTGATGGATAAACTTTTACTGCATATGCAGCTGATGTTGTACCACTTGCAGTTGCTGTAATATTTGTTGATCCTATTGAAACAGGGGTAACTACACCACTACTTGATACAGTAGCAACACTTGTATTCGTAGAATTCCAAGTGAAACTTGCAGGCGTAGGATTAATATTACTTGGAGTTGCAGTAAAAGTTACAGGACTTCCAACCATTAGAGATGCTTGTCCAGAAACTTCAATAACAGGAGTGACTGAGCCATCATCATATTCGATAGTATAAGATTCGCAAAACAATGAATTTGTCGTTGCTGCAATATGTATTACTAAGTTACAATCTGAATCTGCAGTTGCGTTTAATCCCGATTTTACGACTGGCACATATTCTTGTGAATAAGATCCATGCCATAAAGAATCATTAAAGGCAGTTGCATCTGCAATGGAACAAATACTCACTCCTCCAAGTGTTATATCTAGAGTGCCTGCTCCCGAACTTTTATTTGACTTCATACTCATTGTTACGCTCCTAATAGTAGCGCCACTACTAAAAGGTACAGTTAGAGTAAATGAATTACCAGCAGTTGCCTGTTTTTGAGAATTATATGTTTGTGAATATGTCGCATTTGGTGCAGAAGCATAGCCACTTTTTGAAACTGTGGTTTTTGATGTTACAGTGTATGTAACTGTTCTAACAGTAGCTCTAACCCCTACTTTAAATCCAAACATCACAAACATGAAGCCCATCACAATAAAAAACGATAGAATTCTTTTTAGATTTTTCATTTAATTTCCTTTCTCTTTAATAAATAAAAAAGCATAGTAAACACTATGCCTTTCCACAATACATAATAAATATATAAAGATAAAAGGCATAGAGTAGTAGTAACACTACTTATACTTTTTATTATTTATTTACAATATTATTATATATTATTATTTTATTTAATACAAGAATTTTATAAAAAATTAACTTTTGATAACATTTTCATTATTTTTTTGTTATTTTTACATAAACTTCAATGTATGAACATTCATCACAAGAAGTATGAACTTCAGTTAATTTATCAATCTTAGCAGTACCAGCTTGATCTACATAGAATTCTAAATCATATCCTTCAATTGAAATAGTACTTAAATCAAATTCATGACCTAATTCTACTTTTTGAGCACTTAAACCAACTAATACACCAGGAATATTATCTAATGCATCTTTAACTCTTTCACTATCAAACCATTTATAAGTATCTTGTAAAGTATCAGCAGTAAAATAGAAGAATTTTGCTGTATCAACCATAGAAGCCCAAGGTTCAATATAGAAATCATTACCAGTATTATTAGGATCAGCATCAGAACCAGTATAACCTTCATCAGTTCTCCAATATTCAAAGAATGTTTCTAGATGATGAATAAAATCAATAAACATTCCGTTTTTGTAACAATATCCTAAGAATGATGTTTCAGGTTGTTCTTCAAGTGCACCACCTTTTTGACTCTTTACATAATATCTACCATATTGGTCACCCATATGATACATTTCTGCTCTACCACCAGGCATCTTCCAAGTCTTACCTTGAACTAAGAAATCAGCAAGTGTAGTTTCTTCTAAATTGGCTTCAGTATGTTCCTTCATGAAATTATAAAATGCTGTGTAATAAGCAACATATAAATCATCTTTACCTGCATATATTCCATCAGTTAAGCTTCTAAAATAAATATCAATGTAAACTGGTAATATTTCTTCCCAACCAGCATATAAAGTCAGAGTACCAGCAACAGTATCTTTTTCAATATCAAATGGTGCAACACAAGCTTCATCTCTAAACCAACCTTTGAATTCGTATCCATCTCTTGTAAGTGTAGGAACACTTCCAACTTTTTCACCTTTTGCGATAATTCTTTCTTCAATTACTACGTCAGTACCAGTTACAAAATTAACTCTAAATAAACCTTGAGTGTATGAACCATAAAGATTCATATCAGATTTAATTCTCTTATCAGTGAATTTTGATTTTAAATATGGATCTTTATACCAACCATCAAATAATAATCCACCTGATTCTTCAATATATTCTAATTCAACATCTTCATTAGATTTATATTCTACTTTAGAATATTCATCTCCATTAAGATAATATGTGACAGTATATACATTTACAACTTCCTCAGCCTTACATCCAATGATAAATAAGGCTAATACTAACACAAAAATAGATAATATAGTTCTTTTTATTATTTTCATATTTTACTCCTCGCCATATTATATCATAAAAAGGATAAAGATAAAATAAAATAATTATTTTTTTCTTTACCCTTTTGAAGAGAATTTATGGAATTATTGCTAATTCGCTTGTTTATAACTAATTGCTTGTTTCATATCACCAGTATGAATACCATTGATTAATCTAACCAAACAATCATTTAGATATTCAACTTCTGGTCTTTCACTAACTGTAGCTTCTTCATGATGTAAACCAATACCAGAATCATCAGTTAAGTAACAATAATAAGATGCTGTTAAAATAGATTGTGCTCTAAATAAGTATTCAGTTTTACCACTAACACCACTACTTGCAACTGTAATAATTCTTACAGCTTTTGATGCAAGTTCTTCTACTGCTTTGAACCAAATATTAACATCATTATCATGTGATGGTGCATCAGCAACATGTACTAAGATATTTGTGGAATTATTTGTGTTCCATTGAGCAAGACTTGCAAGTTTGAATGCTTCTTGTACTGCTTCTTCCCAATCTCCACCACCATTAGCATATTCTTTTTCTAATCTTTTAACTTGAGTAGCAATATCATCTGTGAAATCATAATATCTTGTAACATAATCATCGCCTTTATCACGATAGAATAGTAATGCTAAATAAACAGGAATATTATCATTATCTTTTTTAACTCTTTCAATTACATCTTGAATTTCACTCTTTAAATATGTGATTTCATCACCCATTGAACCAGTAGTATCAATCACAAACATTAATTGGATTTTATCATTTAATGTACTAGTAAGTGATAAATCTAATTCATCATTATTACTTACTTCATAAGCTTCTATTTTATTATTATAATATACTTTGATATTATATTTTTCTTTTGCTTCTTTGTTGAATAAATATACTTGACCACTTGCATCAGCATATGCACTGTATTCAACATTTCCACTATCATCTAATAATTCAACCTTTACATTATTTCCATTTTTAATCTTTAAAGAAATTCTGTTATTAATTAATTTAAATTGTTCTTGATAAGCTTGGAATAATCCATCACCTTCCTGACCTCTAATAAGAAGAGATTGAATAAAGTCCCAATTATCATTATCATTGTATGCACATACAGTTAATTGACCAGCTTTAGGCTTATCATTATTTGTAGGTTCATCTTCTTTACCTTCAACACCTTCACCACTATCACCAGTAGAAAGACCTGATTCATATCCACCTGGTGCTACCTCATATCCAAAGTCACCTTTATATGACCAAGAGCCACCACCATCAGAACCAGCAAAATCATAATCTGCGTCCTTTTTAGAACATGCAAACAAAAACATACTTACAAACATTAATAAAGCTATTAATAATAATCTTATTTTTTTCATATTTTTTTCTCCTTTAAGATCTTTACACTTAATAATACAATATATATAAGAAAAAAGTTTCAAATAAATAAAATATTTATTTTAATTATTTTTTTACGCAAAAGAAAAAAGGCTGCCAGGAACGATGCAGCCTCCTTCGATAGGTAGATGAGAGAAATAATTAAAGTCTCATCCACTATCATTATATTATTTTTTTTTACAAATTGCAAGTATTTGATTAAAAAAATCATCAAATTTTTGCACATTTTTCGTACATTAGAACTGTTTTCTTATTTTTTATTATCAGTAATATGATAAGTAGGCACTAATTTTGTGATGATTTCTTTCATATTTGGTACTTCACTATATGCTTCTTTGTATAATTCATCTAATTCATCAAAGAAAGTGTCAGTATTAAATACAAGTGGCTTACCAATATAAATTAAATCATTTTGTGTCTTTTCTAAGCCTTCTTCATCCATTAGTAATTCTTCATATAATTTTTCACCAGGACGAAGACCAACTACTTCAATCTTCATATCTACATTTGGAGTATATCCACTTAATTTAATTAAGTTAACAGCCAAATCATAAATCTTAACTGGTTCTCCCATATCAAGTACAAAGATTTCACCACCATGAGCATAAGCACCAGCTTGTAAAACTAGACTTACAGCTTCAGGAATAGTCATAAAATATCTTACGATATTCTTATCTGTGATTGTTACAGGTCCACCTGCAGCTATTTGTTTCTTAAATAGTGGAATTACAGAACCATTTGATCCTAACACATTTCCAAATCTTACCGCTACAAATTCAGTATTCTTAGATATTTTTGCCATTGATTGAATAATCATTTCGCAAATTCTCTTTGTTGCACCCATTGTAGATGTAGGATTTACAGCTTTATCAGTAGAAATTAAAATAAATTTCTTTGTGCCATATTTATCAGCCATTCGGCAACAATTTAATGTTCCAAATACATTATTCTTTACAGCTTCATTTGGACTTGTTTCCATTAATGGTACATGCTTATGAGCAGCAGCATGGAACACAATCTCTGGCTTATATTCTTTAAAGACCTCTTCCATCTTGTTTTTATCTCTAACACTACCAATTAAGGTAATAAGATTTAAAGCTGGATAATTTCTTCTTAGTTCAAGTTCTAATTCATATGTAGTATTTTCATAAATATCAAACACAATCAATAATTTTGGGCTATGAGACGCAATTTGACGACATAATTCAGATCCAATTGAACCAGAACCACCAGTTACCATAACAACTTGGTTTTCAATATAACCCATTATTTCATCTAAATTTACTTTAACTTGTTCACGACCTAAAAGGTCAGTAACTTCAACATCTCTCACATTTTGCAGTAATCTTTCACTCTTGAAAATATTAACTGTACCAGGTAATAATTTAATTTTACATTTTGTGTCCTTACAAATATTAATGATTTGTGTTAAATCTTTATTATCTGCAGAAGGGATTGCTAAAATGATAACATCAATATCATATTTAGCAGCATAGAATGGAATATCATCTCTATTACCAACAACAGGAACATTACTGATGTATGTGTGTAACTTATTAATATCATCATCAATGATACACATTGGTTCAAAATTCAATACTTCTGATGTTCTCATTTCTCTAATTAAACCAACACCGGCATCACCAGCACCAACAATCATCGCTCTATCTTTACCATTAAGCTTATTTTTACGACCAATAATCGATGCTGTTTTAAAATAATTAAGCACACGATATCCAAATCTTGGAATCATCGCAAAACCAAATTGTAGAAACATAAACACTATTGCTTCTTTAGGTAAAATTGTATTTTGATTGATTAAATAAATAGTTATATTCATAACAGCAACTAATACTGCAGATATTAAAACTCTAACTAATTCACTAGTAGAAGCATATCTCCACAAGCTGTTATACAATCTAAATGCTACATACAACAATATACTTACAACAACATTTATTATTCCAAAATAAATATTATCAATAAATCTATTGGTGAATTCAGCCACAGGGAATGTGATAAGAATTGTAAATGCATATGACGCAATTAATGTAATCAAATCATACACAAACAATACCACTTTTTTGAAATTATTGTTTTCTATAAATTTAGACATAATTTTTTTTACTCCATCTTTTTTTCTATTATATCACAACTTATATTTTTAAACAAGTCAAAAAAGAGAGTAAAGCCTAAACTTTACTCTCTTTTCCATTCTTTACGCAATTTGAATGTATTTCTTCTCATCCAACTTCTTTTCAACTTTTGGAATTTCTATATGTAAGATACCATTTTCAAATTTAGCCTTAATGTCTTCCTCCTTAACAGCATCTCCTACATAATAGCTTCTTGACATAGAACCATAATATCTTTCATGATAGATATAATGCTTCTTTTCTTCCTTTTCTTCCTTATTTTCAATTTCACCTTCAATTGTTAAATAAGAATTCTCAAGACTAATCTTAATATTGTCCTTTGTCATTCCTGGCATTTCAATATCAAGATCATATTTATTTTCATCTTCCTTAATATCAGTTTTCATCAAGTGTTTATTATTTGTTCTAAACATTGAATCACCAAAAAAGTCATTAAATAAACCGTCATTCCAATAATCTCTGTTTGTTAAATAGTTCTTCATAATAATAAACCTCACTTTTCTTTAAACTATTCGTAATCTTTTATCTTGATTACAATTATATTATATCACTAAAATTAGCACTGTCAAGTGGAGAGTGCTAATTTTCCTATACTTTTTTAAATACTTTTAAGATTCATTTAAGATTTGGTCCATTTTTGCAACATAAAAGGCCGCCACTTTGACATGGTAGCCTTTTACTATGATTAGTTAATTGTCCCTGCAATCCTTCCTAATCAGTTTTATATAATAAGACCTAAGGGAGGAGAGCCGTTCTGGTCTTATTATGGTAATAAAAAGAACTAAAAACAAAAATAGTTTATTTTTGTTATTTATATTATACCACTTTATTTTACAAAAGTAAAGACTTTTTTACAAAATCATAAAAAATGAAACTTAAAGGCTATTTTTTTAAGTTTCATTTATTATTTCATAATGTATGAATATACTTTTCTTCAAATTGACTTCTCTCTTCCTTCTCTTCTGTACCATGACCAATCCATATTACATTTAAAGGAATGATATTATCTTTAGCTTCTATTACTTTTCTTGTGCTTTTTACTGCCAGATCATTAGGATAAACGCCACACCAACAAGCGCCAAGGCCTAAATCAACAGCTCGAAGTAAGATGTTTTCAGTTGCAGCACTACAATCTTGAACCCAGAACTCGCTCATCTTAAATGGTAGGAAGCGATGTTTGTTGCCACAAACCACAATTGCAAGAGGTGCATTCATTTTTCCAAAAGGTGCACCATGTTTTCTTAGTTCTTCCAATTTTTCTTTTGATTTAATTACATAGAATTCCCAAGGTTTCTTATTTACTGCGGAAGGTGCTGCCATTCCTGCGATTAATAATTCTTTTATTTCTTCATCACTTACTTCAATATCACTAAATTTTCTAATACTTCTTCTTTTTAATATTGCATCTTTCAAATCCATATATAACCTCTTTTTTAATATAATACTTTATTTCTTTTATTTTTTCAACAAAAAAGACTAGAAATTCTAGTCTTCTTTAACATCATTAGATGTTTGATCATCGTTAGATGTTTGATCATCGTCAGAAGTTTTTTCATCAGAAGTTTGATCTTCATTATGTAAATATCTGTGTTTGATAACAATAATAATTCTATAGATTACTGGTGATATAATTGTAATTGATAAGAATTCAATCAAGAAGTTAAGTGTTAATACAGCAGTAAGTAAAGTAGTTACTGAATCTCCATATACACTTAAGAAAAACGCAATTACACCTAAGATGAATAAACCAGTATTAATAATAGGAATTAATAAAGATGCAACAACAGTAGCAACAAATTCAGATTTTTTCTTTATTAATTTAAATACCCAACCAGCTACAAAACCAGCAAGGCCTGTTTTTAATAAGCACAAAAGAATTGTTGCAAGTGGATGAAGGGAGAAGAAATATGCAAGTGTTGCAGGCGCAATGATTGTTAATACGCCATTTACAAGTCCCAACAATAATCCTACCCAAGGCCCATATAAACATGCTCCAACTGCAATTACAATCAATACTAAATTGATATTAACAACTCCAGTTGGGATATAGTTTGAAATTAATGTTAACGCAATAGCTAAAGCTATTAAAATTGATACCCCTACAAGTCTTTTAATTCTTTCATTGTTTTTCATTCTAATCATCTTCCTTTCTATTTTTCATATATATTCGATACAAGCCTTCTAAAATAAGCGATGGATCAAATATATAATCAGCAGGAATATGATCTTTTATAAGAATAGAATTGCCACCTGTAATAACCTTCTTTAAAGGATAGCCAAGCTCTGCTTCAATTTTAGCACTTAAGCCTTTAATCATTTCAATATGTCCATAAATAAGACCAGAATTAATAGAATCACTTGAATTTTTACCAATCACCTTATCCGGTGCAATCAATGATGTATCCATTAATTGAGCAGCATTATTAGATAAAGCCTTCATGCTAATTTTAATGCCAGGGAAAATTATACATCCAACAAAGTTCCCTTTTTCATCAAGCACTAGCATCTTTGTTGCTGTGCCTAAATCACAAATAATAAGTGGTGCTTTATAGCGATATTTAGCTCCAACTGAATCAGCAACTAAATCACTACCAAGTTCACTTGGATTATCAATCTTAATTGATAGTCCTGATTTTAGATTTTTTGATACTACCATACAACTTTTTCTTAAAAGTGCTTCAACTGCATTTTTAATAGTGTTTCCAAGTGCTGGAACTACACTAGATAAAATTGCACCTTCAAAGTCTTCTACTTTCAAGTTGTTAGCAGTTAAAAAATCGCCAATTATCTTCTTATATTCATAAGAAGATTTAAAGACATCACTATGTGTACGATATTCACACAATAGTGCTTCATTTTGGTATACCCCACAATACAAGTTGGTGTTACCTAAATCCAATAATAAAATCATGTTTCCTCCTGCTACAGCCTATATAAGTGCCGTGCTTTATATATTATACCAAAAACTGATATTTTTTTCTACTCATTTAATAAATATATTTCAATAATGTTACCGTATTCATAAGAATAAGTTAATTTCACAAATACACCTTTTTCTTCATTGATATAGGTATCAAAATAAATATCTTCACCACTATTTAACCAAGTATTAATTGCAGTCTTATATTCAGTATATGACTGTCCTTCTTTTTGAACTAAATCAACAGGAGTTTCATATAATATAAAACCATTTTCTTCTAATACTTTCTTATATTCATCTAAGATTGGCATATAATAATGATCATATATCTTATAAGCATTCTTACATAACTTACAAAAATCTTCATTAAAATTATTTTTACTTAGTTGATCATTCATCTCATAAGCATAGCCCATCTTATAAAAAG
>JAEEHM010000070.1 GCA_016280895.1 Bacillota bacterium | reverse complement strand
CTATTATTTTCATAAATCACCTAATCAAGTGGGTTTGTAGATGATGGAGTATATGTGTATTTGAAATTTAGTTCACATACTTTAGTGTTTTCTGATCCAGATACAAATACACTAATTTTAATTCTTCCACTGTCACTTACATTTAAATTATTATTTCTTGTAACTTCGATTGTTTGTGGAGTGGACTCTGTATTAATTGAAATATTAAAATTTGGATTATAAGTGTCTGTTAAAGATGGATATAAAGGACTTATATTATCATATGTAATATTAATAGTTTTAGAAGTAGTTCCATTTAATTCTATTGTATAATCATCTTCGTTTATTACTATTCCATATAATTCTTTAAAATAAAAATGAAGGAATTTGTTACGATTAAAATCTTCAAATGCATTATTTAAATTAGTCGCATTTAATTTAGTTCCTTCTTGTGTAACTGTTCCTTCATTAGATGTTTCTTCTACTTCTAGACTAGCTAATTCGCCAGTATTAGGATTATAGTTTACTTCTAATACATGTAAATTTTTTCTATTTGAATTTGTAGTTTCTCTGTTTTCAAATCTCATTTTATTTTTCCTCCTGTGTAACTAAATTATATTATATAATATCAATGATGTCAATAATTCCATAAAAATAAAAATGACTAAGCAAAAAACTTAGTCATTTGACAATTATCAGCATTTATCTAATTCCTTTTAATGAATTCAATAATTTTTCTTTTTCTTCTTTTCCTTTAAAGTATTCTACTATTTCCAAGCCAAAAGGAATCGAATAATACATAGAAGTTGCAGTAATAAAATTATTAGCTCTAACAACTCCATCTTTAGCTCTAATTCCCTTATGTTTGATATCTAAATCACAGCCAGGAAAACAAGTGTATTCTAAATTATCAAGATATCCTCTTTTTAATAAAACCATTGGGGCTGCACAAATACACGCAATTAGTTTTTTCTTATTATAAAAGAAATCTACTAAATCATCTAATTCCTTTTTCTTATTTAATATATTGAATACTGCTCTTCCTCCAGGTATTACCAAACAATCAAAACAATTTAAATCTTTGATATCTTTAACTAGCACATTAGATTTAATATGATGTCCACATTGAGTAATAATATCACAAGAATCAAATGATGCTGATACCAGTTCAAAACATGCACGTTTTAATACATCATATGTTGCTAAAGCTTCAGTATCTTCAAAACCATTTTCTAATATTATTAAAGCTTTCATAATTATTCCTCTAATAATTTCTTGAACTTTTCATCATCCATATCATCTACAATTGCGCAAGCAATTCTATATACAGCTTCCATATCATCAACATGAATCATTGTTGCAGTAGAGTGGATATAACGACCGCAAATAGCTAAGCAAGTTGAAATAGCACCACTACCTGCAAATTGTCCTTTAGATGCATCAGTAGACCCATTTGGAGCATATAGTTGATATTTAATATTATTCTTTTCAGCAAGATTAATTAAATAATCTTTAAATTCGGGTTTCATTATACAGCCAGGATCCATAAATCTTACGATGAATCCTTCACCTAATGCAGATGATGTTTTTGGATTTTGTGGCATACAATCAGTTGCAGTTGTAACATCAAAAGCTAAGAATAAATCAGGTTCAATCATATTTGAAAGTGTTATTGCACCACGGCTACCAACTTCTTCTTGAACTGTAGCGCCACAATAAATATTATTTGGATGCTTATGACTACATGCATATCGCATTACTTCAATTGCTAGTCCACAGCCAAAGCGATTATCCCAAGCCTTTGATACAATCTTTTTATTATCTTCAGTGAAATAGAATTCATTTACGCTTACTACCTGTTGGCCAACTCTAACACCCATACTTAAAGCATGTTCTTTACTATCAGCACCGATATCTAAAACTAAGTCATCAATACTCATTGCTTTTGGTTCTTTAGAAATATGAGGCGGAATTGAACCAATAATACCTCTAATTACCTTATCATCAGATACAACTATATTCATATTTTGACTAACATATGTTTCTGGTTTTATACCACCAACAGGAATAATTCTAATAAAGCCATTATCAGAAATATTACTTACCATAAAGCCAACTTCATCCATATGGCCTACAAACATAATTTTAGGACCAGTTCCTTTTGATAAACCAACAATACTTCCAAGCTTGTCTTTTAATATTTCATCAGCACCAGCTTTTTCTAATTCTTCCTTCATTAGTTTTCTAACAACTCTTTCATGGCCAGAAACAGCATTCATATTTACTAGTTTTTTATATAATTCAATATCCATCTTATTCACCCTTTTTTATTTTCACATAATAGATTGGCATATTCATAGCCACAAATTTATCTTCATATTCAGTACTTATTACATTAGGATTATCTTTATGTAAATCTAAACTTAATTCTAAAATATTTAAACCCAGATTATTAAACTGCATAATTGAATATTCAAACAATTTGCGATTATCACTTTTAAATTCTAAATCACCATTTAATATTTTTAAAATATTATTAAAGATAATAGGTCCAGTTAATCTTCTTTTCTCATGTCTAGTCTTAGGCCATGGATCACTAAAATTTAGATATATCTTATCTACTTCATTATCTTCAAAGATATCTAAGATATTGGCTGCATCAAAGTTTAAGATTACCAAATTATCAATACCCTTATCATTTGTATCAAGAACTTTATTTAGTGCTTTATACACAATTGATTTTTCTTTTTCTATACCGATATAATTGATATCTTTATTCAATAATGCATTCTTAATGATGAATTGTCCTTTACCCATTCCAATCTCTACATATATTGGATTATCGTTGTTAAAATACTTTTTCCAATTTCCTTTATATTCACTTGGATTTTGGATAACAATACTTGGATATTTCAAAATCAATTCATCTGCATTTTTCACATTTCTAACTCTCACAGTTTTAACCTAATTTCTCTATTGATTTGATATATACTAAGCATGCAATCTCTAAATCTTCGATTGCCATATATTCATCAACCATATGAGCAACAGTTTCACGTCCTGGAAGTGCAGCACCAAATGCAACTGCATTTGTAAGTAGTCTTGCATATGTACCACCACCAATAGTCATAATCTTATTTTCAGTATCATGAGTTACTTCAACATATGCTTCATGTAATTTTTGTACAAGCTCACTCTTAGGTGAAATATAATGTGGATTAGAATCATTAATTACTACAGCTTCTAAATTATATTCACTTGCAGTTTCTTTAAATGATTTTAAGAATTCTTCTTTTTTCCATTCAATTGGATATCTTAAATTGATACCTAATTTACCACCATTTTCATTTATATCACATACAGCAACATTACAAGTTAAATCACCCATTTCATGATGTGTATAATCTAAATTCATATCTTTAAATCTTGAATCATTTAAATATTTAGATGTAAATTTAATTAAATTAGAATTAATCTTATCACTCAAGAAATTAAATAATCTTAGCATTGCATTCTTGCCATTTTTTGGTTCCATGCCATGAGCACGTACACCTTCAACATAAAGTTCTTCTTTAGATGCAGAACCTTCAAAATTATTCTCTTTTAGATATGCATTAAATTCTTTAGATAAATCTTTATTCAAATACGCAAAAGCTTTATCAGGAACAACATTATATACATCACCACTTTTAATCTTTTTGATATCAGCACATTTATTCTTATCAAAGATATCAATTGACATAATACCTTTTTCTGCATAGATTAGTGGGAAATCAGCATCAGGAGAAAAGCCAAGTGTAGGTTGTTCTTCTACTTCTAAATATCTCTTTAAGCCGCGTGAGCCTGTTTCTTCATCAGTACCAATGATTAATCTAATTCTTTTGTTAGGTTTAAAGCCTTGATCTTTTAATATTTTCATTGCGTATAAGGCACTCATTAAAGGTCCCTTATCATCATTAGAACCTCTAGCATAAATCTTTTCATCTTTAATGATTGGATCAAATGGAGGATTAGTCCAACCTTCACCAACTGGTACTACATCTAAGTGACATAAAATACCTAAGATTTCTTTGCCTTCACCAAATTCAATGTGACCAGCTACATTGTCGATGTTCTTAACTTTAAAGCCCATCTTTTTTCCTAAATCAAGAGTATACTTTAAAGCTTCAACGCAACCATATCCAAATGGTGCTTCCTTAATTTCAGGTTGTTCAACACGAACTGAATCAATTTTCAACAATCCAAATAAATCTTCTAAATATGCTTTTTTATAAGCATCAAATAATTTTTCCATAATTCACCTCTTATGCCACTTTCATTTTCTTATTTATAATATTGTTTAACCAATCATATTTGAAATATTGATGTAAGCCAACACCAATTCTTACCAGCGCTTCAAGCTGCATAATCAAATATAAAATAGATATATTATCAATTCTTAATACATTATAACCAACAATCGCAATTGGTACACCAATTAGCCACATTACCAAACAATCTAGTACCATCACAAATTTTGTTTTACCACCAGCTCTAAAGACAGCAAGTAAAATATTTGCATACATTTTTAAAGTAATACGCAAGCTACAAACATACATCAAAACCTTCGCAATTTCAATTGTTGCTTCACTCACCTCATCAGACGCAAATATCATAACTAAAGGTCTTGCTAATATAAACACAAATAGACCAACAAATAATGATAAACCAATACCTAAAATTAAGAATGAATTTCCATATCTCTTTGCTTCATCAAAATTACCACTACCAAGTGATGCACCAGTAATTGCTTGTACTGCTGCTGTCATACCATATGATGCAGAGAAAGCAACTTGTGTAATTACTTCACTAATACGATATGCTTCATATTGATCACTACCTAATCTATTAAATACAGCAACATATACTAAAATACCAATACTGAATAATGTTTCATTTATAAGTAATGGAATAGATCTTTTTAATATTGGTTTTGAAAAATCAAAATTTAAGCCATTAATGAAATTCTTTAATTTAGGCATAAATATTTTCTTGCTGAATGTTCCATAAACAATATGGATAATCAAGCTCAAAGAACAAGATAAAACTGTTGCTATTGCAGCACCTCTAATACCAAGTTCTGGGAATATCCAAATACCAAAAATTAATAACCAATTAAACAAAACATTAAATGCTGAACATATCAGTTGAATAATAAAGGCATTAATTGTTTTTTGTACATTACGATACGCAATCACAAAGGCATATGCCATTAGATTTGGCATATAAGAAAAACATGCAATTCTAATATATGTAACACCAATCTCTAATACATCTTGATCTTTAGTAAATAAAGATAACAATTGTCTTGGCATTATTAAACATACAAGCATAAATATACTTGATAACACAAAGCCTAAAAACAATAACAATGAAAAAGCATTTTTTATATTTTCTTTATCTTTATCACCAAAATATTGCGCAATATACATACCTACACCGGTAGCACATGCAAACATAATCGTCATTACCACATTTGATATTTGACTTGCAAGACCAACACCTGATATACCTCTATCAATGTATTTAACCATGATAGTATCAACTACTCCAAATGATGAAGAAAGTAATTGTTCAAGCACAATCGGGATTGCGATTATCAAAATCTTTTTAATTAAGTTTTTATCTATTTTATGTTTTTTAATACTCAATGAATTCATAATAATATAAACTCTTTTCTAATACAATATATTATATAATAAAAGACCTTTATTTTCAATTATAAAGGTCTATTATTATTAAGATATTCTTGATATTCTTTGTTTAATTTTTCTTCTAATTTTAAATTTTCTTGTTTCTTTCCATAAGATATCTTAAATTGAATAGCAACGGAATCTAGTCCATCATTTAGTTTAGAAGTCCACTTACCTCCTACTAACATTTCTTTAACCACAGAAACATAATACAATATTTTAGTTATTTCATAATCTTTATTGACTACATAAATTGTTTGGGCTTTGTAAACTGCTTTAATTGGTGTATAAATTCTAACGCCCTCTTGTTCCTCTTTTTCTGATTTTATAAACACATATCCATTTTTAGTTTTATAAGCTTTTGTTTGAGTTAAACTTCCAATTAATACTTGAATTTCATTCAATATATCTAAATAGGCAGTTTCAAATGGATTTTCAGCCTTAGCTTTGTAAGTAGAAGTTTCGTATTTAATACTACCTTCAACTATTCCTCTTTTAACAATCTCATTTTCTTCTTTACAATCCCAATCATATTCTTCACTTACATATTTATTTTTTGTTTTCATAAAAGATTTATATTCCACTTGTTTTGTGTATCCTATTATTTGAATAATAGAATTGCTGTAAGCTTTAATTGTAGCGCTTGAATTAATTTTTGTATAATCAGGAGCAGATTCATGATTACTTTTAGTTTTCATTTTTATTGTAGAAAAATTTGACCATGTCTCAACCACTTTTTTTATTAAATCTGCATATTCTTCGCCATCTAATTCTTCTTCAAATTCTAAGTTCTCATTAAATTTATTATATCTATAATTATTACAGCCACTAAGACCAAATAATAATATAATAATTATTAAAATATATAGTACTTTTTTCATTCTATTCACCTATTTTAATTATACTAAAGAACATAATTGTAGTCAACTAATATTGAAAAATACCATCAAATAATATATAATAATTGAGAAAGTGGAGAATAGTATGTTTAAAGATAGAGGAAATCCTTGTGGATTATTTAATGTAAGTCATATTATTGTAATGATTGTATGTCTTTTATTAGTTTCTTTCTTATTATATATGTCAAAGGGATTAACAAAAGATAAAATCAAAAAGATATCTAAAATAACAATAATCATTATCACAATATTAGAATTAATAAAAATCTCATATAATTTTATATATGGATATTACAGTCTAACCTATTGGGCACCAATATCATATTGCGCAATCTTTATTCTCGCAATGTATTTTGCTGCATTTGGAAACGAAAAGTTAAGTTTAGTGGGATCATCTTTTATATCTTGTGCTTTCTTACCAGGACTATTGTTTATCATATTTCCACTAACATCTTTAACGGAAGTACCAATATATCACTATCTTTCTATATATTCATTTATATATCATAGTGCTATGCTGTATTTTGGTATCTTATATACTTTAAAAGTAATCGAAAAAGTAAATAATATGACATTCATATATCATGGAATGTTAGTGTGTTTTTTCTTTTTTATTGCAACTTTATTAAATAGTTTGTTTGATATAAATTTAATGTTTGTAAGTGAAGTAGTTAATATTCCAATAGATTTTGTATATAAATTTTTAATATCAATCAAAGGACTATATACACCTTTGATTGTGTTAATACATCTATTCTTTCCATATCTATTTGCGTATTTATTATCATCAATAAAGAATAAAAGAACTTCTTATTTGAAATGAGAAGTTCTTTATTTAATATTATTAGTTGGTTTCCATTTAATCTTTCTTTTAAATAGAGCACATACAGTAATAGGTAAGAATAGCATCATACCAAATGGGAATAAAATTGCATATAATATCTTCTTATACCATTTAGCATCAATCCACTTCCAACATTCAATTACAAGCACGATGGCAGCAATTTCACCAATAAAGACTGGATATATGAAATTGCTAATACATTGTTTTAAACATTCAGTCCAGTAAACATCAAATGGAACCTTAGCTATTAAGAAATACACAAATCCCATTATTAGATATATACAGAACCACATAAAACTAATTGCAGGTAGTGGTATTGTGTGCACAAACATACCCCAAGCACTAAGTGGCTGCTTTTTAAAGAAACCTAAGAATAAATGACCACCTTCTTTAAAGAAGACTTGATGCGTGCCTTTACACCAACGCATTCTTTGAATCCAGAACTGTTTTAAAGATATTGGTTGTTCATCATAAAACTTAGCCTTACTACAGTATGCTATCTTAATGCCACGACTAGCAACATATGCAGATAGTTCAATATCTTCTGTCATTGTATGGAAAGGCCAATATTTAAATTCCTTAATCAATCTTGCCGATATCAAATAACCTGTACCTGATACATATGTACCTATATTTAATCTTGATCTATTATTATGAATTTGTCTGTCCTCTCTAAAAAACATAAAAGAAGATACACCAGCAAGCCATGAATCACTAAAGTTCTTAGAAAGTCTACAAGATGTAATAATCTCTTTACCACTCACAAATGCTTTATTCATTTCTTTTGTGTAATCATTATCTAAAATATTATCAGCATCAAAGATAAAGAAGGCATCAATATCATTATTATTCTCATCTTTATATATTTCTTCAAAAGCATATTCTAATGCATAACTCTTGCCAATTTCTTGTAAATTAAATCTTTCAAATACAATAGCACCAGCATTTCTTGCAAGTTCTGCTGTATTGTCTTTGCAGTTATCAGCAACTACAAAGATTTTAATTTTATCTTTATCATAATTTTGTGCCTTTATACTTTCAACGATATTCACAATATTATCTTTTTCATTTCTAGCCGCAATTAAAAATCCATATGTTTTATTTATATCAGTATCCTTATACTTCAAAGGTGGTAACACAAAACTTAATATCATATGCAAGCCTTGATTAAAAAAGACAACAGCAAGTATATCTATTAAAATGGTATTAATTATAAATAAAACATTAAAAAATTCTATTGTCATAATAACCTCTTATAAAATGCTTTATATATTATATCACAATTAGTATTTATTTTAAAGGCTTATAGCTAAATTAAAAATGCTCATAATGAGCATTTTTATTTATTTGTCTAAAAACTTATAATCTTCTAAACTTTCAAATTCTTCAGCAATATTTTCAGCTGTAAATTTAAAATGTTTAATAACATCACTAGCTTTACCAGATACACCAAAGTTATCAATTAAGAATACATGTCCAAATGTACCAACATATTTGAAATAATGATTTGCTTCTCCCATTTCAATAGCTAATTTTCTAGCAACAAATTTAGGTAGAATTGATTCTTTATATTCTTCACTTTGTTGATCAAATAATTTGAAGCAAGGCATTGATACAACTCTAACATCATATCCTTTTTCTTTCAATAATTCTTTAGCATCCATAGCAAGTTTTACTTCACTACCAGACGCAATTAAGATACCATCTAATTTCTTTTCTTCTTTTGATAAGATATATGCACCCTTATTTAAATCAACCTTAGCAGGAGCAACAAGTGGAACACTTTGACGTGTCAACACAATGATAGATGGAATCTCTGTTTGATTATACGCAAATTCATATGCTAACCTTGTTTCATTAGCATCACATGGTCTAATTACATATGTGTTTGGAATAGAACGGCACATTGATAATTGATCAACTGGTTGATGTGTTGGACCATCCTCACCAACAGCAATACTATCATGTGAGAAGATAAATAATGTTGGTAAATGGCTTATTGCAGCAAGTCTTAGTGATGGTTTCATATAATCAGAGAATGCAAAGAATGTTGACGCAAATGATTTTAATCCATACATTGTGATAGCATTCGCAATTGAACCCATCGCATTTTCTCTAACGCCAAATAAAATATTTCTGCCACCTCTATTATCTTTATTAAATTCTCCACCTTCCACAATAGCTTTTGTAGAAGAGGCGATATCAGCAGCACCACCAATAAAAAATGGATCTTGCTTACTAATTTCTTTTAATACCATTCCACTTGCATTTCTTGTTGCCATTGGCTCACTTCCATCAAATGTAGGTATCTTAGAAAAATCAACCTTATGTTCGTTCTTTAAGAATTGCTTAAACAAATCATTTTGTGGAATCTTAGCCCATTTATTATAAGCACGATTACCTCTGTCATATACATTCTTCTTGTAATAATCATATACATCTTGTGGAAGTACAAAAGCACTACCACCTAATTTTTCTCTTAATTCTAATGTTTCTTCATGTGGAATAGGTGCACCATGAACCTTATTAGTTCCTTGCATCTTGCATCCATATCCAATAATAGTCTTAACTTCAATTAAAGTAGGTTTATTAGATTTCTTTGCTTTCTTAGTTGCTTTAAGAATAGCATCCATATCATTACCATCTTCAATCTTAATATAATTCCAATGAGTTGCTTCAACTAATTTTTTGATATCCATGTCGTAGCATTTATCAACACGACCATCAAGTTGAATATCATTTGAATCATAGAACACAATTAATTTATTTAAATTAAGTACTCCTGCAAGTGATAATACTTCATAGAAGATACCTTCTTGAATATCACCATCACCGCAAAGTGTATATGTGTAATGATCAATAAGTTCAGGGAACATATTGTGCATATAAGCTTCAGCTAGCGCAATACCAACTGCATATGCAAGTCCTTGTCCTAATGGACCAGTAGATGCATCAACACCATCTGTAATATAATTTTCTGGATGACCTGGAGTAATAGAACCAAGTTGTCTAAAATCTTTTAAATCTTGCATGCTTAAATTGAATTTACTTAAGTGTAAAATTGTGTAAAGTAAGCTTGAAGCATGACCACTTGATAAAATAAAACGATCACGGTTTACCCAATTAGGATTTTTAGGGCTCACATTTAAAACCTTAGTATATAAGGTATGTAAAAGTGGTGCAGAACCTAAAGCCATACCAGGATGTCCTGATTTAGCCTTATCAATCATTTCAAGACAAATTTGACGAATATTATCAACTGATATTTGGTCAATAGTATTATTCATTTGCGATAGCTCCTTTTAATTGATTATATATTTCTTCAACATTTTCTTTAAATGAGCACTTAATCTTATCACCAACTAGCAATATTCCACTAGCACCAAGTTCTTTGATGCGTTCTGTATTAACAGCCTCAACATCAGCTACTGTAACTGTTATTCTACTCATTTCCATCTCAACCTCTTTGATATTTCCATTACCAAAAGCTTCAACTATTTCACTGTTTATCTCTTCTTTGCTTGGCATTACCTTTTTTGCTTTTTTAGCTCTCTTTACAAGTGCAATTATAAAAGCAATTATAGCAAGCAAGATAATAGCTCCAGTCAATACAACAGCCACAATTAAGCCAATTTGTTCATCACTTAATAATAATAAATTCAACAACATTTCATATCCTCATTTCTTTATATTTTACATATTTATTATAACACCAAACAAGAAATAATACAAGCAAGTTATGACTACATTGACTTAATATCTTTTGTTCGCAAATTAAGTCTTTTACCAATATCTTGATAAATATCACAAAGACCATCAATGATTAGATTTTCATCATATGTAGCACCATCAATAAATGGATAAATATAATGACCAATACCACCAGTTACAATTACATTCATATATTCATAATTATGTTCATCTCTAATTTGACTTATGATTCCATTAATCGCATACATTGTGCCATATAAAAGACCATTTTCTAAACTGTCATGACTGTTCTTACCAAGAATTGAATCTTTAAATTCAAAAGCTAAAGAATAACCCAAATTTGCGTTACTATTAAGTTCTTTAATTGCTTTTCCAATTCCTGGGAAAACAACAGATCCTTCTATTGCTTTAAACTCGTTAATTAATGTAATTGTAGTTGTAGTACCAAAATCTACAACAACAAGAGGTACAGGACACTTCTTAGTTGCTTGATATGCTTGTACTAAAACGTCAGCTTCAACTACAGTATTTTCTTCAAACATATTATCAAGACCAAGTGGTGAATTTTGGTCAATAAAATAACATTCAATATTTATTTTCTTACAAAATTCTTGAAAAATAGAATTTAATTTATCGACAACACTTGCTATCATCGCAAATTCCATATCATATACTAAAAGTCCATATTCACTTAAAGCAAGCATAAAATCATCATACATCTTCTTTAAACTAGTAGTTTCCTTAGTAAGTGTTTTAAATGTACAAACAAGTTCTCTTTCTTTATAGATAGCATAAATGATTGTAGAATTACCAGCATCAACACAAATTAACATATATCCTCCTATTTATCCCTCACCTAATTATATAAATAATAACTAAAAATAATATTAAAATAAAAAAGTACCTACTGGTACTTTTCTATGCTCTAGAGTCATAAGCACCAGTTATAGTAGAAACAACAACCTTATCGCCTTGTTCGATAAATAGTGGAACATCTAAGACATAACCTGTCTCAAGTGTAGCTTTCTTTCTCGCATTCGCAGCAGTGTTTCCTTTAACACCTGGATCACATTCTATAACTTCTAGAGGAACCTTTTCCTTTAATTGTACTCCTAATACTTCACCTTCATAATCCATGATAGTTACATTAGTACCTTCAATCATGAATTGTTTTTCCCACTCTAATCTAGCCTCATCAATTTCGATTTGTTCGAAAGTTTCTGAATCCATGAAGATATAATTAGAACCATCCTTATATAGATATTGCATAATCTTCTTTTCAATAACAACAAGTTTTAATTTTAAACCTGGTTGAAACGCAAATTCTCTAATACTACCTGTTCTCATATTTTTAATTTTAGAGCGCACGAAAGCTTGGCCCTTACCTGGCTTTACATGTTGAAATTCCATTACTTGGTAGATATCACCTTCATATTCAACGCATATTCCGTTTTTAAATTCATTTGTTGAAATCATATATTACTCCTTAATCTAATATTTCAATTTCATATCCACATGTATATGTTTCATTATATTTTAAACTAACAATATCATCTTTTTTAATAAAGTTATAATCTGAATCTGAATGATCTGCATAACCTTTCCAAGGTTCTAAACACACAAATGGCGCATTTGGTTTTGTCCAAATAGCAAGTGTATTCATATTATTAAAACTAAACGCAATTCCTTTTTTATTCTTATTAACTAATAATACTTTTTTAGATTTAATATTCGGAATTACAATAGCATCAATTTCAAAATATTTATAATCTAATTGAATCTTCTTTATATCTCTATAAGGAATTGTGTTATCAAAATTTAATGTTCCATTTTCTAAATTAACAGTAGGAGCATCAAAGTTTTCAACACAATCAAATACCACACTATAATCTTCGAATTTTTCATTAGCATACATAGGTAGTCTAAATCCTGGATGGCCACCAATATTGAAATACATTTTATCTTTACCCTTATTTGTAACTTCATATTTTACAGAAACTTTTTTATCAATAATTGTATATGTAATTCTTAGTTCATATTTGAAAGGATACATCTTCAATGTTTCATCACTATATGTAGATAAGAAAGTTAAATAATTTTCACCCTTCTTTTCAAGTGTAAATTCTAAATCACGCGCAAACCCATGTTGATTCATTGAATACAATTTACCATCAATATATGTTTTTAAATCTCTAAGCTTTCCAACTATTGGAAATAAGACTGGAGCTTTACGATTCCAAAATGAATCACGTTCTCTCATATAATCTTTTCCATTATAAATAAGATGTTCTTGTTCTGCTCCTCTTGAATTTATACCTATTTGAATATTATCATACTTTAATGTATATTCCATAAATACCTCGCTTTTATATATATATTTTACTATTTTTTTAGATTTTTGTAAACTATTTTTATTCATATTTGAAAAGAATTCATAAACATGATATAATTATTAAAAAGGTGAATATATGGAAATAATTAAAATACGACCACAGGGCTTTTGTAAGGGTGTAATTAATGCTATCAAATCTTTAAATGCTAATTTTGATAAAGCTAAAAGACCAATATACATGTATGGAAGTCTAGTACATAATGAACATGTGATAAGTGCATACAAGGATTTAGGTATTATTCAAATTGATGATTTAGATAAAGTAAGTGAAGGCACTATTATTATAACTGCCCATGGCTTAAGCAATTATAAAAGAAACATAATCTTATCTAAAAATATTGATATTATTGATACTACTTGTGTAGAAGTTAAAAAGATCCAAAATATTATATTTGAAAAAGAAAAGGATAAATATGATATAATCTACTTTGGAAATAGTAATCATCCAGAATGCAAAGCTATTCTAGAAGATCACAAAAACATTCATTTAATTCAATCAATAAATGATATCTATAAATTAGATATCAACAATGATAAAATCTTATTTGCGTCACAAACAACAGCTTCATATTTAGATGTCAAATTAATCGAAGACTTGCTTATTAAGAAATATACAAATATTGAAATAATCACTGATATTTGTACAGCTACTAAACAAAGACAAAATGCGCTAATTGAAGCATCTTCTAAATGTGATATGGTATTAATAATCGGTGATATTCATTCTAACAACACCAACAAATTAAAAGAGATAGCATCTAAATATACTAAATCATATCTTATTGAAGATATCAATGATTTAAAAGGAATTGATTTTAATAATGTTGATACCTTAGGTATTACAGCTGGTGCTTCTACACCAAATATCTTAGTTGATGAAATAATAAAGAAAATTAAAGATGATAATTATATATCTAATATTAAAAATGAAGACTATATAAAAATATAAAAAGAGGAAGAATTCTTCCTCTTTTTTATTGTCTTAAAGTAATGTTAAGTTTATATTGTAGATCCTTTAATATTCTCTTTACTTTAGCATTAATGATATCATCAGTTAATGCTTCATCAGATGAGAAGATTAATTTAACTGCAATTGATTTCTTATTATCTTCAATCTTATCTCCTTGATATAAATCAAAAATAATAGCATCTTTTAAATATTGTTTATCAGCATGTAAGATGCATTCAATAACATCACTTGCTTTAACATCCTTATCCATTACAAGCGCAATGTCACGCTCAACTGATGGAAGTTTCGCAATTGATTGATAATGAATTGCATTCTTTTCTTTATTGATAAACTTGCTTAAATTGATTTCAGCAACATATACTTCATCCATATCATTTTTATGAGCATATGATGGATGTACTTGTCCTGCATATCCAATTAATTCTTCACCTAAATATAATAGTGCAGTTCTATTTGGATGTAGTTCATTACATTTAATATCGATTGCTTTATAAGTAACATCAAGTGATAATTTCTTGAATAATTCTTCAAGTACTCCTTTAAGTAAGAAGAAATCAACATTTTCTTTTTTGCCTTGCCAAAGTGAAGAAGAGTATGTTCCAGTAATAGCAAGACCTAAATGTAATTCTTCTTCTATTACACCATCAACTTTATAATATGTTTTTGATATTTCAAAATCAGCAATATCTTTAATCTTACGTGATAGATTATATTTAATAACATTAAGTAGTGATGGAATAAGTGTAGTACGTAATATACATCTTTCTTCAGTAATTGGCATTAAGATTTTGATATCTTCAGCTTTTTCATTTCTTAAAACAGCAAATTCTTTATTAGTAGTATCGCTAACTAATGAATATGTAATAGCTTCATTAAAGCCAAGACCAGATAATGTATCTTGAATCAATCGTTTATTTTTGTTTTCGATTCTTAATTCACCAGCTTGACTATCACATGGAATTGTATCTGCTAATTTATCATATCCATATAATCTAATTACTTCTTCAACTAAATCTTCTTTAATTGTGATATCAGGTCTTCTATTTGGTACAAATACCTCTAATGTATCTCTAGATACTTCTACTTTGAAATTTAAAGATTCTAAAATTTCTTTTATTTCTTTAGTAGATATATTAGTACCTAATCTCTTATTCACATTTTCTTTTGTTAATAAGATTTCTTTATCAGGAATAGTTGTTGTACCAGCACAGTAAGCATCACCTACAATTTTAGCATCTGCAAGTTCTTTATATAAATAACATGCATAATCAAGTGCTTGTTTTGTTCTATTGATATCTACTCCACGTTCATATCTATTTGAAGATTCTGAATGTAAATTTAATCTTGCAGCAGTTTTTCTAATTGTAAGTGGATCAAATACAGCAGCTTCTAACATAATGTTTTGGGTAGTATCAGTAATTTCAGAATCAAGTCCTCCCATTACACCACCTAAACATTGTGTCTTATTGCCATCTGTAATAGCAATATCAGTATCTTTTAATTCTCTTTCAATTTCATCTAAGCTTGTAAACTTTTCACCAGCTTTTGCGTTTTTAATAACAATCTTATGACCTAATTTATCTAAATCAAATGCATGTAATGGTTGACCAAATAAAGCAAGTACATAGTTTGTGATATCGACACAGTTGTTAATAGCTCTAATACCGAATGCGATTAATCTTGATTTTAACCATCTAGGTGATTCTTTAATCTTAACATCTTTGATGATTTGACCATAGTAGCCTACACATTTATCAGTTTCAATTTTGATATCTAATTTTTCATTTGATTTTTCTCTTACAACTTCGTATACAAGAGGTTTAAGTGGTCGATTGAATGCAGCAGAGAATTCATATGCACAGCCAATCATTGAAAGTAAATCACCACGATTTGGAGTAATACCTAATTCTAATACTTCATCTTTTAAGTTTAATGCTAATGCACCATCAGAACCAAGTGTAGGTTTATAATCTTCGAAATAATAAATACCATTCGCAAACTTTTCTGGAATATATTTATTCTCAATACCTAATTCTTGAAGTGAACAACACATTCCACAAGATTCATAGCCTCTAATCTTTGATTTCTTGATTTCTCCACCAGGAAGTTTAGCACCAACTTTTGCGATTATAACATATTGATCCTTATCTACATTTGGAGCACCACATACGATATTTAATACTTCATCACCAACATCAACAGTTAGTAAATTTAAATGATCACTATCTGGATGTTTTTCTTTTGTAAGTACATGACCAATCACAATATTAGATGCTTTAATCATTCTATCAACATTTTCAACTTCAATAGAATGTAAGCTTACTGTATTAACGATATCTTCAAGTGATAAACCTGTTAAATCAACAAGTTCATTTAACCATTCTAATTTAACTCTCATAATAACCTCCTAGAATTGATTTATGAATCTTTCATCATCGATGTAGAAGTTTCTAACATCATCAATTCCATATTTCATCATTGTAAGTCTTTCAATTCCAATTCCAAATGCGAATCCTTGATATTTTTCACTATCATATCCACACATCTTTAATACATT
>JAEEHM010000069.1 GCA_016280895.1 Bacillota bacterium | reverse complement strand
TATATTAGAGGTTAGATTATGAGAATTAATTATATAGATAAAGACGATATTACAAAACAGGAATTTGAAGCCTATGTATTGGTTCAAATGTCTGGTCAATATAATATGATTATGGATGCTAGAGATGCTATGGATGATGCCGGACTAGACCAAGATACTTATTTTTCCATTATAAAAAATTATGGATATCTTAAGGATAAATTTGGTGATGGTATGAACTTAGAAGAAGCAAAACAGATTTTGAATAAAAATGGCTATCTTTTAGAAGATATAAATGATGTAATCAACTATAATGCTTACGGCGATGCTAATAGATATGGCAAATTAAATACAGAACTTAAAGATAAAAAACAATATTCCGACTTTTATTTTAAGAATAGCAATAGATATGGATTTAATAGTTTCTTTAAGAACTATGTAAGAGATATGTATGATATAACTGTAGATGATAATGATACTACTTTAAGATTTAAGGACAAAAATAAACTCAATGAATTTCTAGATTTCGTTACTGAAAATATTCCTGATTTGAATAAAGACGATTTCTCAATTGGTAGAGTTAAATGTAATTCTGCCTGGTATTTCTCATATATTTCTAGACAACTTTTTGAAGCCGGTATATTAAAGAAACAATATGAAGAATACTGCCATAAAGATGATAGAAGATCTTTTGATGATGTTAAACGAGAAGTCAATAATCTAAATGATATTAAAACTTCTAGAAAAAATATTAGACAAAGACTTCGTTCTATGTGTAATAAATTGGCTGACATTGTTCAGATGAAAATCCGTAGAAACTGTGAAGTTGATTATCAAGTAAATCCTGATGGATATGTTGATTTCACAGTATTTCCTAATAATGGATTTAATAGAAGTAGTTATAAAGGAATTGAAAAAGCATTACAGAATATTTCACAAAAATATAAACTATATGACCTTGAAACTGAAGAATTTGATAATGATGCTGCTACAAACCTAATTAACGATTTTGCAAGAGCAATAGGAGCATAATTATGAATAAACAAATAATTCAAGAAGCATTAAATACTGTAAAGAAATTTGGCTATATTGTTGAGCGTGGTGAATTTAATGACCCATCAAATAGACCAGAATTCTATGACCCTGATTATGGTTGGGATGGTAGAGACCCTGAATATAACCATGACGAAGATGATTATGAAGCTAGATGTGAAAATGATAAAGAACTCGTTGAAAAATATATAAAGGAAAAACATCCAAATGTAAATTGTGATGTATATAGTTCTTATGATATTGACGAAGATAAAGTTAATTTTAGTCTAGAAATAATATTTAATTTAGACCATTTACCCACACAAAAAGAACAAGATGATTTAGATGCAATTACTCAAGAATGCTGTGATTTAAAATTTGATATAGATTGGGATGATTCAGATATTAGTCTTATATCAGTAAATTCAAGTGGTAAATGTATAGAAAGATTGGATAATCCAAATATTAAAAATTCAAAACCTGTAGAAGATACTAAAGTAGACCATTATGAATTTAGTGTTAATTGGTATGCATCAGAAACCGTTGATGTCAAAGAATATGAAGATGATAGAGACTATGATGACTATGACGAAGAACGAGATTATGATTACACAAATTGGTAATTATTATGGTTAGACATCAAAAAGGACATAAGAATTCTAAAGGTGAAACTGCTGAATGGGTGATTGTATCACACAAAGATGGTCACATTATCAGTTCACATAAAACTAAAGCTGAAGCCGAAAAACATTTAACTGATATTCGTAAATTTAAACATATGGGAGAATCTATGAAATTAGACGAAGCAAAACAAATATTGAATGAAGCTGGTTTCGTGTATATAGATACTGAAAAAGAACTAGAACGTCAGAAGAAATTTAAGGCTAGACTAGAATCATATGTTGAAGATATTGCAGACATTAGATATGCAGTTAAAAATAGTAGAGCCGGTTTAACCAATATTTCTACTGAAGAGATGCGTGAATATGTTGAAGATGAAACTAAGTTCATTTATAAAATGGTAAAGAAATTTTGTAAAAAACTTGAAAATGACTGGGATAATTGTATTAAAGAGGATTAAAATATGCAATTAGAAGAAGCAAAAGAAATTCTAAATGAGAATGGATTTTTATTAACTGAATTTAGATTTGGTAGTAGTGGTTCTACAGATGGTTCAGAAAGACTTTGTAATTATTTACAACATACAAATATAAAAGATGCCATATCAAACCATCAAACTAAGTCTGATAAATATTCTAATGCTTTCATGCGTTCTTACTATATGAAATCTAATCCTATGCTTGTAATGGCAGCTATCATTCGTGATATAATTAAATGGATTCCAGAATATACTTGTTCTGATAAAATAAAAACTGCATGGAATGAATTAATGAAAGATGCTTGGCTGAAATATACACCTATTGAATCGGATAATAATTTATACATTTATAATACTATAAATCCAAATGATGCTCCTTGGCGTCTAAATTTTGAGGCAATTTTTAGAACAAATAAATATAAGTTTACAGATTTTATATATACTCCAAAAACAAAAAAATTGAAAAGTAATTTTGAAGATGCTATATATTTGATTACTGGTTATAGCGCAGATAAATATTTAAAAGATGGAACTGAAGATGAACTTCAAGCTGAACTTAATAGAATATTGGATAAAATAGAAAATGAAGATAAATACAGTAGAATAGAAAAAGAAGAAGAAAAAATATTATCTAGAAGTATAGATAGTTCTGATGAGGTATTTGTTCTTCCGAAAGAAATGATATCTGTAATTCGTAATTTTGCAAAAGACGATGATAATATCATATCATCTAAAGTTGGAAAAATTGATAAAAACCAAGTAAAAGAATGTTATTCTTATTGTTCAAATGTATTAAATAAAAGATTCCATGTTGGTAAGACTGGTATATTTGATTTAAATATACAAGATTTCTATAATACTTATAAAATAGTATTTTTAAGAGGATTTAATGACGATACACTTCATAAAATATTTAATGAAGTTTGCTACTATTTAATTGAAAAATTAGAAGATAAATTAGATTCTGAAACTTCTAGATATTGGAAAGAAAAAAATAATATAAATCCTGATGAATTAGATGATTTTAATGAAAGTATAAATGTTAATCTAGCAAAAAAATTACTTAAACTATAATTTTAAAAAGGTGAAATATGCAATTAGAAGAAGCAATAAGATATTTAAGAAATAAGGGTTTTATTTGCGAAGATACTGATGATTGGGATGAGGATGATATGCCAGCTGGTATGTCTGATGAAGATAGAGAAGAAATGGCAAAAAAGCATAATGATAGAAGAACAGACCCAGAACCTGAAACCCATGATATGTTAATTTGTAGAGAATTTAAAAAGCGTTATTTTGGTGATAGTGACTGGTATAAAAGAAGAATGTACCCAAGTGGCGCTGAACAATTAGAAGATGGTACTTGGAAATTACATTTTTGGTATAATGGGGGAACATTTGAAAGGGAAGAATACAAAATTGAAATTATAACTGACACAAATTATAATTTCCTTGGTGGCAAAATCTTCTATATGGATTCGTATGATTATGGAAAAGTTGTTGATGAAATGCCATTAACCAAACTTACTGATATTCAAGTAATGGAAAGTAAACATCATTATTGCAGGTAATTTATGCAATTAAGTGAAGCAAAACAAATCCTTAATGATAATGGTTATCTGCTAGAATATAAAGCAGCAGATGATTATAAGACTTTTGAAGAATACCTAAAAGATTTCAAAAAAGAATTATTGTTCCAATATATGACACAAGAAATTGGTGAAAGAAAATATAAAAAAATTATTTCAAATGAAAATCTTTTACAAGAAATAAAGGATAACTGGGCAAATGGTGATTATTGCCCATCTGAAATGGTTGAATATATTTTGGATAATGATTTACTTGAAGAGGATTTTACTAT
>JAEEHM010000068.1 GCA_016280895.1 Bacillota bacterium | reverse complement strand
TTTAAGCATTTATTGATTTGAGCAATTCTTCTCTCGTATCCTTCAAAAAGTGCCATGGTTAATCCTCCTATTCCTTTCTTGGGTCAATGAACTTGACACCATCATCATAACGGCCATATTGACCTTTAGCTTTTTCTAAAGCTTCTTCAGCGCTTAAACCTTTCTTCATGAAATCAGTGAATTTACCAATTGATAAATATTGGTAACCAATAATTTCATTATTTTCATCAAGTGCCATAGAAGTAATATATCCTTCAGTAAGTTCAAGATATCTTGGACCTTTTTCTTTAGTTGAATAGATAGTACCAACTTGGCTTCTAAGTCCCTTACCTAAGTCTTCAAGACCAGCACCAATAGTTAAGCCACCTTCACTAAATGCACTTTGGCTTCTACCATAAACGATTTGTAAGAATAATTCTCTCATAGCTGTGTTAATAGCATCACATACTAAGTCTGTATTAACAGCTTCAAGTAAAGTCTTACCTACTAAAGCTTCAGATGCCATAGCAGCTGAATGAGTCATACCAGAGCATCCAATTGTTTCAATTAATGCTTCTTCAATGATACCATTCTTAACATTGAGTGATAATTTGCAAGCTCCTTGTTGAGGTGCACACCATCCAATACCATGAGTAAATGCACTAATATCTTTGATCTCTCTTGCATATACCCATTTTCCTTCTTCAGGAATTGGAGCACAGCCATGGCTTGCGCCACAATGAACTTTGCACATGTTTTCTACTTCTTTTGTGTATTCCATATTAAATCTCCATATAATATTTGAATTCTTTTATTAAAATTCATCCATAAATAAGATACTCTATAATTTATTATTTATCAATAATAAAATAAATGAGACAAAGAAAAAGGCCACACTTTTAAATGTGACCTTAACTACTAATCACTTATTCCTTTGATAATTACTATTATTTGGATTTAATTGATTAGAATGATTGTTGTTATTAGCTCTATGAGCTGAATTATTAGGATTATTTTGATTTGAATAATGATTAATTTGTTGTGTGGTATGTGTTTTACCACTAACACCATTTTTACTCATAATTCTTATTTTCCTTTTTTAGCATCAGCAATATTTGTATATGGTGTAAATCCTTCATACTTTGAATTCACTTCAAGAGTGAAGTTTAAACTATATTCAGCCGGTTGGATATTGCCAAAATCTCTTGAACCAGTGTATTTAGTGTTAACAAGTCCATTTGATTTAATTGTTATTTTGCTGATAGCACCATTTGATACTTCTACTAATATTTCTGATTGTTTAATCATTAATGAGTTTTCAGTAAAATCACCAAATAATTTTACTGTAGTAGATGCATTACCTAGTGGATCAATATTAACATTATTATTTATTGCACTTAAAATCTTCTCTGTTTCTGCACTATTAATTACAAATGAATATACAGCGGTATTCTTAGATGTGTTAACAATTTTTTGAATAAATCTAAAATTACTTAAAACTGTAAATAATGGTAATAAATAATAGTTATCATAATCATTTGCGTTGTAGTTATTAATTAAAAATTCTCTGTCCGATAATACAGCTCTTTTTTCAATGTTATAAACAGAACCATCAGATAATTTTGTCTTAACAACATGAACATCTGCTAAAGATGCAGCTTTATATAAATCAGCATTCTTTAAATCAGTATCTATTTCTATATCATTATAGAAGAATACATTACTATTAGTAACATTTTTCTTAGCTGAACCTTTAATAGTGGCATCAATTGAATTTTTGCCTTCAAAATTCACACCTGTTTTTAATGTGAAGTCCCAACCATTGTTTGCAGATTTTAAAGTATTAATTAATGTTTCAACCTCAGATTTAGCAGTATTTATTTGAGTATCAGTTGTATATAAGCCTTCAACAGTTTTAGGATTAATATTAATGCTTTGACCAACATTTTTAAAAGTTAGAGTATATATTAATGTGAATTGTAAATTTGTTACATTAACTCCAAATTCATATCTATAACTTTCAATCATGCCACCAGAGAATTTAACAAACATTCCTGTTTGTACACTTGTTTCAGGAAGAGAACCAATAATCTTTTCAACAATTGGACTATTTAAATAATTTCCTACTAAAGAAGTAACACTTGAGAAGTTTTGTTTTGTTTTTAATGAATATTCATTAGCAACAGATGTTTTTTGAATAGACTTTAAATCACCATCTGCATAAGTGAATAGTGCTTTAGAGAATGATGATGATGCAGTCTTAATTCTTGTATTATCATTGATTACTTCAAAATCTGTTACAACATTTGATGAGTTTAATGCAATTTTAGTTAATTCGTTGCCTTTTTGATATTCAATCTTAGTTCCATCAATAAATAATAGACCTGAATTAGTATGTTCATCTAAGAATGTATATGTTTGATTAGCATTGTACTTAGCATTACCTTCTGTTGTTCCAGTCATTCCGATCGAATTATATGAAGCAGTTGCAGAAATTGAATAATCATACTCAAAGCTATTAACGTCATTTCCAATTGTGTTATTTCTTGCATTTACAAATGCAGTTTCATAAGAATTAAATTGAGCATAAATAGTCACATCATTATTTACAGTAATTGGGAATTGAGCTTTTTGAGTACAATTTTGATCAGTAAACCAACCACCAAAAATAAATCCATCTTTGCTTGGGTCAGCTGGTTGATTAAATAATTGACCATGTGCAATTTGTTGTGTTTCTGTCGAAGCACCAACGATAGTTACAGTATGTTTTAATTCAGTTGTTGTAGTTTGATTGCTTTTTGATTTTGTTGCAGTAGTTTCATTTCCACAACCAACTAGAGTTAAACATAAAAATGATAACAAAACTAATGTTAAAATTCTTTTCATATTTTTCTCCTTGTATATATAAATATAAATTATTACTAATTTAATTGATCAGGTGTGCCTTTAATATTTTTACCTAAAGCAAATGGATAAATAAATACACCAATTGCAGCTGAAATAATAAATCCAAAGATAGTTGCAAGAACTGATACGATGAATGATAGAATCGCACCTAAAACTTTTACGAATATTAAGAAGAATATTCCATCTAAATCTAGTGTAAAGATTACACCAGGAAGTTTAATACTCCATGTAGCAATATTGATAAATACATCACCTACACAGTTATTGTATAAAATTACATCAGCAAGCCAGAAATAGAATAATCCACCGCCTACTAAAGTATAAATACCTGCATCTTTTTGTCCTTTATTTATAAGCACAATACCAACAATAACTGTAATAGCTAATGCTAATAAAGGCCAGATGAATGAATGTATCCTTCTTACTTTTAAAGAACGAATATATTCATCTTGTTCTCTTTTCATTTTATCTTGTGCAGCTTTAACTCTTTTATTGTAGCATGATGTACATACTATATCTTCTCTTGTTTCAGCAGAATGACCTCTTCCTGCAGGTCTTGTCACAACTTTCATTCTATGTATATCTTCTGAAGTATATATAGGTTTATTACAGTCATGACATAAAGCTAATTGAGCTTTTGTCTCTTGATATACATAATGTACAGTTGGTGTTTCTTGTTCATTTGTTTCTTTTGGTGTAACATCGTCAGTAACACTTAATAAATCATCAATACTACAACCAAATATTGATGACATTTTTCTTAATGTATCTACTGATGGTTCTACTTGATCATTCTCCCATCTAGATACTGCTTGATAAGTAACGTTTAGTTTTTCAGATAAATCATTTTGTGATAATCCTTTTTGTGTACGATACTTTTTAATATTTTGTCCTAAAGTCATTTTTCGTATACCTCCAATGTAATTAATACACCATATCAATATACATTTTACTAAACAATAATTTGAATTTTCTAAACATTTTGTTGAATATTAACGATTTTTAATGAAAATGGTACTAATCTATAATTATTCTAATTATATAATACCCCCCCCCCACAGTTTCTGTCAAACCTAAACAATTTGTTTAATCAACATAAAATTGCTTGACAAAAATCCTTATTGCAAGTAAAATTGATATGCGCTTATATTGGAGCTTTAGCCAAGCGGTAAGGCAATGGTCTGCAACACCTTGATCTCCGGTTCGAATCCGGAAGGCTCCTCCATAAAGCAAATTAAAACCTCAACTTCAGTGTTGAGGTTTTTGTTTTATATTAGTGAAGTATAATTCATTAATTGTTTCAATATAACATATAAATGACGGGTGATCATCATCCTTGTTTTTTAAGTACATATTTTTTTTATCTAAATATGCATTTCTTACATCATTCCATTTGCCGTTCTTTTTCAGCCACTCGCTTCTAATGTTTACTTCTTTTGATTCTGGTATTTCATTCCAATACCATTCATCAGTTGCTACCTTTCCCGTCTTCTTATGTTTGAGTTTGAGCCAATTCCCTTTTGAACTTTTTCTAATTATTGCTAGATCAATTGAGAAATAGTTTGTTTCACCTTTAAAACATATTTCTTTTGTTGTTAAACAAGAAGTTGAGTCATTACAATCTTTAAGATTATTTTTATTTAAAATAACATTAAATACTTTTCTAACATATTCTTTAATTATTTTTCCATCATTTATGTCTTCATCTGTTTTTAATATTATCAAATTATAATCTAGGTCTACGGCACTTTGGTCATTTTGTGTAACCAAGTTGTTTGCTCCACTTCCTACAAGCTCCATTTTTACGGAATACTTCTTTTCTTTGTTAATTAATTGAACTACTTGATTAACCATATCTGAACATCTGCTTCGCATTCTTTTTAAAAATTCTTTGTCTTCAACATAATGATACATATTATATCCTCCATTCCCAAACCGACCATCTAGTTCATGTCTAAATCGGTATAGTATATACTCAAAAAGAATTACTGTCAATAGAACTATTTTAAATATATTGTGATGTTTTATTTATTATATCCAATTAGCTCTTTAAACACATCTATTTCATAAGATGGTAAATAGAAATAATAATCTTCATTATCTAACAATAGATTAACTTGATAATATGGTTTAATCATAATCATATTATATCCATTTATTTTTAGCTTATATTTCTTTAATGTTTCTTCGTCTTTATTCCAAGCTGGTAGAGCAATAGTTTTATTTACTTCTTCTATTGATTTAATTGAATCTAGAGGAATACCTATTATTTTTTCTATATCAGCGAAACATAACTTATCTTCTTCGATAAATACTTTTAACTCCATATTCACAAAGTTAATTAAAGAAGTATTAGTTATCTTTTCTATGCCTTGTTTATCTGTTTTAGTAGATGCAAATATTATATCCATATTAATCGCATCTTCTTTTATATTTAAATCATATTCTAGTTCTCTTGCTGATTCATTTTCTCTAAATACCAAATGTTCTAGTTCTGGATCTTTCGAAGCTCTCCATTTAAGTATTTTAGAGATAAATGTTATAATACCGCTTACACCCATAATACCAACGGATACATAAAATAGAATAGTATTATTCTCATATGTAAATCTAAATCCTTTCTTAGATGCAAAGAATGATACAACAATAAATAAAGCACACAAAAACACAATCAATGAAATAGTTTCAACTATAGGATTCATTGTCTTCTCTTTGCTTAATGATTCACCTTCATCAAATATTTTATCGTGCTTTTCTATTAATTCTTTATCAGCTTCTTTTATTACAAATTTATTAAAGTTTTGATTATCATTCTTCTTACTAAAATTAAATAAATATTTCATAATATTTCCTTTCTATATTTCTTTTCTCATATATATAAAATTATCTTTATCATCATATTTAATAAATCTTAACTTATTAAATAATGCAATACTTTCAATATTAGTTTTATCTATTGCGCATTCATAGTATTTAATATCTTCTTTTATTATGTTTGATTCAAATAATGTATTTAATATATTGTATCCATAGCCTTTATTTCTATATGTATTAAATACTATTATTGGATTGATATTACATCCTTTAAAATTATTTTCATCTATAAATATATTGAGTACTAAATAACCTACTATATTAGCGTTATCATATACCGCTAATACATAGTTATTAATTATAGAATCAGTAATAGCTTCTTTACTTTTGTAATATAAATATTCTTCAGTAAAGTTTGAATCAAATAAAGCATATTCTTTTATTTTTGAGTCTATATTATTATTTAATTCTTTTGA
>JAEEHM010000067.1 GCA_016280895.1 Bacillota bacterium | reverse complement strand
TTGTAAGAACTTAATGATATTATCAATCATTTGATTCTTTAAATCTTTTTCTGTTTTTATCTTTTCTTTATCTAAGAAATCAAATACATATGTTTCTTTAAATAATTCATTGGTTAAATCATCAGATTTAGTAACATCTGTAGTTGACGGTTCTATTAAAGATCTTTCATAAGCTTTAAGTTCTATTTGATTAAGTACCATTGATCTTGACCAACCGTTTTTATGTGTTTCATTAATATAGAATAGCATTTCTTCATGAGACTTGGATTTGCTCATAATTTCAATAATTGTTCTCCAAGGAATTTGGGCACCAGCTTGGTGCCCAATTTCTTCAAATGTGAATTCATTTGCGAATTGAGACATATATTTTAAATTTCTAAATGAATAACTAGTACCATAATCTTTTAGATCATTAGCTAAATTTTGGATATATTTAGAACCCCAAGTTTTTCTTTCATTAATGATAGTACCTATTTTATAATAAGTCATAATCATAGCACTATTTACTAGTACTATAGCCTTGTGTTGGTTTATTTTAATGGCTTCTTTAATCTTTTGTAAATCATTAAAATAATCCTTTTCTAAAAATTGATTAGTTTCTTCTTTTTTCATATTCATTTCCTCCTTTTTTATGAAAAAGAAAAGACCTTGTTGTTTAGCCAACAAGGTCTAATTTTTTATTAAGTTGTAGTTCAAATTATAATACATAATTAAACTCCCTTATATGCTTATTATATCATAATTTCGTATTTTAATAAAGATAAAAACTGACTTAAAGAAAAAAATATTATTTATTTTTATTAAATTGCTTGACAAATATATATACCTCGTGATATGATGTATAGCGTAATCGGAGGTATATATGGATGCACAACTAAAAAGAGGAGTTTTAGATGTTTGTGTTTTAGCAGCCTTAAAAAATGAAGATTCTTATGGATATAAGATTATTAAGGATGTTAGACCAGTGCTTAGTTTATCGGAATCGACGCTTTATACCATATTAAAAAGACTAGAAGATGCTAAGATGATTAGCGTTTGGACAAAGGAATTTGAAGGTAGATTAAGAAAGTATTATCATATTACAAGTAAGGGTATTAGAAGATTAGAAGAGTTTAAAGAAGAATGGAAGGAATTAAATTCAATTTATTTATATATTGTTAGAGGTAGTAGATATGAATAAAAGAGAGTTCTTAAATGAATTAGAAAGAAATTTACGAGGACTTCCTAAAGATGATATTGAAGGAAGATTAAGTTTTTATAGTGAAATGATTGATGATATTGTTGCAAGTGGTAAAACTGAAGAAGAAGCAGTTTTAGAATTAGGTGGTATTGATAATGTACTTGCTGATATTGCGTGTGATACACCACTTAAGAGTTTAGTGAAAGAAAAGATGAGACCAAGAAGAAAAGCATCGGGTTTATTAATTCTTATTCTTATTTTAGGTTTTCCACTTTGGTTTCCACTGCTTATTACTGCATTTGTGTTATGCCTTGTTGGGTGTTTGTTAACTTGGATATTTGTGATTGTTGCTTATAGTATTGAAATATCATTTATAGTTTCAAGTATCACTTGTCTTGCAGCATTCTTTATGTATTTAGCATCTGGTGATAATCTTATTATTTTAGTTGGACTTGCAATACTTCTTGCTGGTGTTTCAATTTTGTTCTTATATGTATGTAAATATATCACAATCTTTAACGCAAAATTAAATAAAAAGATCTTATTAGGTATTAAAAGAGGCCTAATAAAAGGAGGAAATAGAAATGAATAAATTAGGTAGATTTTTGCTGTTTATCGCCCTTGTACTTATATTAGTGGGTGGTGGACTATTTGTGTATGGCTATGTGAAAGGTGATTTTGAAATAGTACAAGCTACTTATCTTGAAAACACTTATGAAGTAGAAGATAGTTTTTCTAATATTGATATTGATGTTAATATTAGTGACGTTAAATTTGTGTACGATAGCACACTTGAAAAATGTAAAGTATTAGCTAAAGAATATGAAAATACTAAACATAAAACTGAAGTAAAAGATAATACTCTTTCAATTAGTTTTGTAGATGAACGCCAATTCTTTAAAAAATGGTTCTTCAATTTTAAGAGTATGGAAGTAATTGTGTATTTAAACACAAATACTTTTGATAAATTAGTACTTGTAAATAATACTGGTGATGTAGATATTCCATCTGATTTTACTTTTACTAATGCAACTATTGGTTTAGATACAGGTGATGTTAATTTCTATGCTAGTGTTACTGATGTTTTAAAGATTGAAACTGATACAGGTGATATTAAAGCAGAAAACAGCAATTTAAAAGCAATGACTGTAGCAACTGATACAGGTAGACTTACATTAAAGAATTTTAATGCAATAGAAGATATTTCTATTAAATCTTCTACTGGTAAAATTAATTTAGAAAATGTTGTTGCAGGAGGACTTTTAAATATTAAAGCATCTACTGGTGATATTTCTTTATCTAATGTAGATGGTAATCAAATTAAAATTAAAACATCTACTGGTGATGTTAAAGGAAATGTGAAAACTGCGAAAACATTTGATTGCGATAGTGATACTGGTAAGGTAAGAGTTCCTAGTACTAGTGGAAATCTATGTAAAATTGAAACTGATACTGGTGATATTATTATTACAGTAAACGAATAAGAGAAACTACTTTTGTAGTTTCTTTTTCTTTTATTGAAAAAGAATGTACAATTTGATATAATATGACTTAAAGAGATACTAGGAGATCTAAAAATGTATAAAATTATTAGTAAGAAGTATTTAAATCCAACAGTTGTACAAATGGAAATAGAAGCACCACTTGTTGCATCAAAAGCAAAAGCTGGTCAATTCATCATTTTAAGAGTTGATGAAGAAGGAGAAAGAATTCCTTTAACTATTGCTGGTGTCGATAAAGAAAAAGGTACAACAAAGATTATTTTTCAAGTTGTTGGTGCTACAACTGAAAAGTTAAAACATAAAGAAAAAGGCGAATATATTGCTGATTTTGTTGGTCCATTAGGAAAAGCTACTGAAATTGAAGGATATAAGAATGTTTGTATCATCGGTGGTGGTGTTGGTTGTGCTATTGCGCTTCCTGTTGCTGAAGCTTTCAAACAAAATGGAGCAAGTGTTACATCTATCATTGGTTTTAGAAACAAAGATTTAGTAATTTTAGAAGAAGATTTTTCTAAAATTAGCGATAAATTAATTGTGATGACTGATGATGGAACTTATGGAAGATGTGGTAATGTAACAATTCCATTAAAAGAAATGTTGGAAAATGATAAAAATCAATTTGATTTGATTATCACAATTGGTCCTTTAATTATGATGAAATTTGTGGTACTTGCTGCAAAACCATATAATGTACCTGTAACTGTTAGTATGAATCCAATTATGATTGATGGTACTGGTATGTGTGGTGGATGCAGACTATCTTTAATTAGAGATGGTAAGAGAATAATGAAATTTGCGTGCGTTGATGGCCCTGATTTCAATGGATATGAAGTTGATTTTGATGAAGCAATTAAAAGAAGTCGTCAATATTATGATTTTGAAAGACAGGCTCATAAAGAAACATGCAATTTGTTGGCAAAGGAGGTAAAATAATATGGCAAATATGTCTCCTAAAAAACAAATAATGCCAAGTCAAGATCCTAGTATTAGAGCTAATAATTTTAAAGAAGTAGCATTAGGGTACACAAAAGAGATGGCAATAGAAGAAGCTAACAGATGTTTGCATTGTAAAAACATGCCATGTGTTAGTGGATGTCCTGTTCATATTAATATTCCTGATTTTATTCAAAAAATCAAAGAAGAAAAATTTGAAGAAGCTTATGATATAATTTCTGCATCTTCATCACTTCCTGCTGTTTGTGGTCGTGTA
>JAEEHM010000005.1 GCA_016280895.1 Bacillota bacterium | reverse complement strand
TGTTTGTTAGTATGATTAATATTTAGAAAGAAGGACATATATGGAAAAATTTTTAAATGAAATGGTACAAGGCGAACAAGGTACTGTAAAAAAAGTTGTCGCAGAAGGAAAAATCAAAAGAAGATTATTTGACATGGGAGTTACACCAGGTGCTAATGTAACTTTTAAAAAAGTTGCACCACTTGGAGATCCTATCGAAATTAATATCAGAGGTTATGAACTTAGTTTAAGAAAAGACGAAGCTGATAAAGTATTAATGGAGGTTAAATAATATGAGATTTGCGTTAGCTGGAAATCCTAATAGTGGTAAAACAACATTATTTAATGCATTGACTGGAGCTACTGCTCATGTTGGTAACTGGCCTGGAGTTACTGTTGAGAAAAAAGAAGGTACATATAAGAAACTTTCTGAGAAAGTTCAAATTGTGGATTTACCTGGTATTTATTCTTTGTCTCCTTATACTCCTGAAGAAGTCGTTTCTCGAAATTTCATTTTAGATGAAAAACCTGATTGTATCATTAATATTGTTGATGCAACTAACTTAGAAAGAAATCTTTACTTAACAACACAAATTTTAGAAATTGACGTTCCTGTTGTTATTGCACTTAACATGATGGATTTAGTTAAATCATCAGGTAGAGAAATTAGAAAAGAAGATTTAGAAAAAACATTTAATGTTCCTGTAGTTGAAATATCTGCACTTAGAAATGAAGGCTTAAAAGAATTAATGGATGTTGCTTATAAAGAAGCATCTAATAAACGAGTAGGATTTACTGTTTTAGAAAACTGTAAATTTGCGTCATTAATTGAAAGCACTAAAAAAGAAATGGAAACAATTGGAATTGAAAGTCCATTATTCCATGCTGTTAAATTAATTGAAAATGATAGTGTTGAAATGGAAATGCATGAAGAAATCGCTAAAGGTGTTGAGAAATTAAAAACACAAATTCCACAAGATGAATTTGAAGGCGATTATGAAGCTGCTGTTGCTGATGGTAGATATCGTTATATCAGTGAACATTTTGCAGGTACTGTAAAGAAAGACGAAAATGAAGGACAATTACAAGTTACTAAATCAGACAAGATTGATAAGGTATTAACTCATAGAATTTGGGGTATTCCTCTATTCTTGATTATTATGTTTGTAATATTCCATTTTGTTTTCTCAAGTGATATATTGTTCCTTAATAGACTATTTGGTCTAGAAATTAATAATGAGGGTTGGATTAATTTCTTTATAGGTATGGGTGCTGAGTTTGATGAAGTGACTGGCGAGTTAATTGCACTTGAGGGTATCCCATCTCTTGGTGTATTCTTACAAAGCTGGATGGGCTGGTTAACTGGTTCATTAATTGATTTGTTTGCATCATTTATGCCAGAAGGAACATGGTATACTGGACTTGTTTGTGATGGTATTCTAACAGGACTTGATTCAATATTTAGTTTCTTACCACAAATATTGTTGCTATTCTTATGCATTGCAATTTTAGAAGATAGTGGTTATATGGCTCGTGTTGCTTTCATTATGGATAGAGCATTTAGAAAATTCGGTTTATCTGGAAAAGCATTTATTCCACTTTTAATGGGATTTGGTTGTAGTGTACCAGCAATGGTAGCAACAAAAACACTTGAAGATGAAAAAGAAAGAGATTTAACAATCGCTTTAACTCCATTCTTTAGCTGTGGAGCTAAAGCTCCTATTTGGGCAATGTTAGCATTTGCGATTGTTGGATCACTTCTTGGCGATATATTTGTATTTAGTATTTATCTACTTGGTATTGTGGTTGCAATTGTTGCAGCAATCTTAATTAAAGTATTTTCAAAAGCTCATGAAGTACCACCATTTATCATGGAACTTCCTGCATATCATAGACCACAATTTAAAAACTTAATGGCTAACTTATGGGAAAAGTTAAAACATTTCATTTATAAAGCATCTACAATTATTACAGCTGCTATCATCTTAATTTGGTTCTTATCTAACTTTAGCTGGGCATTCTGGCAAGGACTTGTAGAAATTGAAGATAGTATGCTTGTAGATATTGGAAATGTTTTAAAATATTTCTTCTATCCACTTGGATTCTCTCAAGGTGAACATGGTTGGATTTATTCAGTTGCAACAGTAACAGGCTTAATCGCAAAAGAAGATGTTGTAGCAACTATTGCTCAATTACTTGGAACTGTAGCTGAAGATGAAGAAACAGTTGGTCTTGCATTAATGGGTAGTTTAAGCAATGCGCAAATTTATGCGTTTGCTGCTTACAACTTATTCACATTCCCATGCTTTGCAGCTATTGCAACAATGAAAGCTGAATCTAGTAAGAAAGCATTCCCTAAGACACTTGCATTCTGGTTTGGAGGTTCATATGTAATCTCACTTGTTGTATATTTAGTTGGACTTGCTTTCCAAGCAGCAATAGTATTAGGTATTGTAGTATTACATGCATTAATAGCAGCTATAGTACTTTGTGGATATTTTGTATCTAAACATAGAAACAAAGCTAAAGTAGCTTAATTATTCTTGGCATAAATAAAAGAAAGGAGAATGTTTTATGAAGTGGTTTGAACCAATCATTATAATAATTGCGATATCACTAGTTGTAATTCCTTTTGCACTCGAAATCAAAAAAGCAATTACAGGTAAAGGCACTTGCGCATGTGGCTGTGGTGGATGCAATAAAAAAGATAAATGTTTAGCAAATTTCAAATCATTTGTATGTTCTTGTAAGGACAAGGATTTAAAACATTCATCTTTCAAAAAATAAAGAATAGAGGACTTATCGTTTGATAAGCCCTCTTATTTATTGACTTTAAATAATATATATGATAAAATATTAAAACGTAAATGGCCTGTTGGTGAAGTGGTTTAACACATAAGCCTCTCAAGCTTACATACACGGGTTCGAACCCCGTACAGGTCACCAGTTGTGTATAGGACTTTGCAATTGTTTAAGCACAAACTCAAATCTCACATGTTGTACAAAAATGCCATGCCTAGCTTAGCATCGTTGCTTAGACAAAAGTGTCAGACTACAAGTAAATAACATTAAAAGAAGACTCTGCTAGCTGCAGGGCTTTTTTTGCGCTGTGCTGAGCTTATGCTTAACTTTTTTTATGCTTTGTGCAAGTTTTATGCAAATTATTAGCAAAGGTGCTCGCAAATAAAACAATACACGATATAATGCATGTACGGAGCAAAAGATTCTAAAATTAAATTTTAACAATATAGCTCTGTGTTAACTTGAGATAGATCAAATCACAGGGCTTTTAATATTATTCATTAAATGAATATTAATTTGAATAAAAGTGATAAAAATGATATAATTAAATAGTAATTGGAGAAAGAATAAATATGAAAAAAATAAAGTCTTTATATGAAATATTAATTTATTCATCCTTGATAATGTTATTAAGCATAATAGTCGTTATAATAATTATGAAATATAATAGTAATACTATTTTAGTCATAATAGCATATATGTGTATTCCATTCATCGCAGTAGCAATAATAAAACTATTGGCTATTCCATCTTATATCATTATTAATGACAATCAAGTGAAGGCTATTAATTATCCATTGCTTGCAACTAATAAGTACTATGAAGGTAAAAGAAGTCTAATTCTATATAATAGAGAAATATATATAAATGATATAGAGAAGCTAGAATTGATTAAACTAACAAAAGAAGAACAAATTACATATACAGGATATAGACACTTATTTCATAAATATTTAAAGTTTAGTTTAAAAAATGGAAGCCCTAAATATATTTATGTAGGAATATATTCAGCACATCAAATAGATAAGATTATTGAGTTTATTAACAGGAAAATGTTAGCGCAAGTTTATTTATAAATTAAGTATAGTATAATAATAATGAAAGGGGATAATTGCCATGAAAAAAAGTATAATAGTTCTCTTAATTATATCGTTAATTAATCAAGCATTCACTGGTTTTTTTGCTTTTGTACCAATGGGAATGATGTGGGTATATTCAATGATTATACCATTATTTAATGGGGTTATTTATTTAGCTATTTTTTTCTTATTGATTATCGATAAATATGGAATAAGGTTGAACATACCATTATTATTAATGCTCTTATTTATTCCAATATATTTGTATAGTGCTGTAAATATTTCGACTGTAGGCGATTCGCTCTATTTTTGGTTCTCAGTATTTACAGGTTTGTATATATCTATTTTGTCAATTTTGATATTAGTTTTCCGCAATAAATTATCAATGTTTTATTGGACTTCTTTTAAAATTTTTTCTATAGAATATCTTATAGCTTGTATAATATTTGTGATTATATCATTAATGATAGATTCATATTATTATAGTTTTGATAGAGATGAACTAGCTGATAAAAAATATTTGTTTTATTTCTCTTTGTATATTTATATCATCTTATTACTTGTATATATTATCCTTGTTTCCATTTTTATTATACGGGCAATTTTACAAAAGAATAAAAAGAAGTAAAGAAAGGCTCTGCATACAAGCGGGGTCTTATTTTATCAAAAAATATAAAGTGTGTAAAAGAACAATATAAGTAACTAAAAGTAACAACAATAAAAGCAATTATAATGTATAATGATTATATAGGAGGCATACACTATGTTTAAAGATAAATTGAAAGAATTACGAGAAAAAGCTGGGTTATCTCAAGAACAGCTTGCTAGTATAATATATGTTTCACGCAGTGCTATAGCAAAATGGGAATCAGGTAATGGTGTTCCAAGTGATGTTAATTTGAAAGCAATTTGTGATTATTTTGGTGTAGAAGAAGATTATTTGTTGGATAGAGAAGATTTAAAGGAAGCAATATCTGATTTAGATCAGAAACAAGCTAATTTAAAAATAATATTTTTTTCATCAATAGTATTTATTATTCTTTTCTGTTTGATTGTTGGAGGGCCATATTATATTCTTCATAGAATTGCTATACTATTAACATTAGCATATTTTATTATAAAATGTTTTATGGCTAACAATAAGTTAAACAAAGCAATATGTATTGTTTTTTTAGTGATGAGTATAATAATAAGTATTATTAATTGGCTAATAATGGCAATACCAGAGCCATCGCATCTTTTCAGAATATTCACATCTATGAAAAAAATGAATATAAATGGTATGAATATTGTGTTATCGCAACTATCATCAATTCTAAATATATCAATGTATTTAGCATATAGTATTTTGTTTATAATTCATAATAAAATAAATGCGAAGAAGAAATAGAGATTCTGCAAGCTATGCAGAATCTTTTTTATATTTTAAAGTAACAGTAAAAACCAATCAATATCCTTGAATATTATGTTTTAACATAGTATAATACAATTATAAATTTATATTTTAAATGGAGAAAATAGAAATATGAAATCGAAACATTCTATTTTTTATATTAGCATACTAATTTTGCAGTCTTTGTTGATTGTTGCCATTTTGGTAATTCGCGGTATAAATAGTAATTATATAGATCCAGAATATACAGCGAAAACTTTTGAAGGTACTCTTGAATCCAGGGAGTATACATTTGATGGTTTTAGTAAGTGCTATTTTTTAAATAGTTATGATCCAATAACAGATTTTTCAAAAGGAACAGAGTTTAAAGGCGCAATTCCTAATTTAAGAATCATAGATAGTGATGAATACAAAGTAGTGATAGAAGCTAATAAAGATTTATTTGATGCGATAAAAATAGATGTTTACAATGAAAAAGACTCCATTAAATCTTTAACTATTGCTTTTAGTGATGATTGTTATCTCCCAGTTCATGTAAATGATTTATCATATGCTTATGATGCCGGATTATATATCACATTTGATAAATTTGATGTAACTATATATGGTAAAGTACAAAGTTTATTATCCGACAATGCTTTAAATCTTAGTTATATGGCTCCTCAATGTGAAAAAATGTATATTAGTTTAGAAAATGATAAAAAAGTTAATGCTAATATATATAACATTGATACAAACGAATTTGAATTGCGTTGCGCCGATAATGATAAAATTAAGTTGGCTGGAAACGTAAAAAACAAAGCGAGAATATACTCGTATGGAAATGCGAAAATAGATGCTAATGATTTAATAATTGGAACAAAAGATTTTAATATTTATTCCGGTTTTCTGGCATTAAGTTATGTAAAATGTAGTGATAGATACTATGTGGGAGCATTATGGTTTTATGGAGATTCTATTACCATACATCTAATTATAATTTTCTTACTTGTGTTTCCTTATTTTCTAATGAATCGTATCATCTTTTATGTTTGCGTAAGGAAGGAAAGGAAACGTAACTTGCAATCTATTTCAAAATAGATTATTGTTCACAGTTTAATATTACGTTTCAGAAATAAAAAATTATATTTGTAAAAAATATAAGATGTATAAACAAAAAAGACTCTGCAGCTTTGCAGAGCCTTTTCTTGTTAAATGATTACTTGTTTTTATTTTTCTTTTCTTTACTACGCTTATCATTAATAATAGCCATTTCTTTAGCAGTAATTAATGTCCATCCGTTTTCTTTGGCAGCATTGACACAGCCTTGAAGAACTAATTTTAAGAATGCTCTTGGTACTTTTACAAGCATCATAAGGGCATCATCACTAAATTTAACTACATCATCAGCTCTATCAGCGGCATATCTTAAAGAGGATAAATCGATTGTTCGATTAGGGATTGGAACAGCATCTGGTTTTTGATAATCACTGCACCAGAAGAATTTAGAATCTCTGTATCCCCAGTTAGTAGGTAAAGGACAGAAGTTCTTTTTATTTACACCATTGATAATTGCATCATAATACTTTTCTTTCATTAGAATACGATCTACTTTTAAAATAAAGTGTGCACCATATTTAGATGTTATACCATTGAAATCATGATATGGGCCATCATATTCTTCTTTAACTTCAGCATCAAATCCATTATCTAATTCACTCCACCATGAACATTCAAATACTTGGAATGCTTCTGTAATTACTTTTGGATAATTTTCTTCTGGATTTTCTTCTTTTAAGATTCCATCTTCAAGATGAAATTTGAAATTCTTCATTTTTTCTTCTGGTGTATCACCAGGAAATCCTAGGTTTACACATTGTTCAAAGTTTTTCTTTGAATAAGGAATAAAATTGATTGTGCATTTTCCATGTCTAATAAGACCTTTGGCAGTATTAGATGTGTTTCTACATTCTAATACCATAGCATAATGATCTTTACCAGCTATGTAATATGGAAATACTAAAGAATAAGCACCAAAGCTTGTATTCTCTCCTTTTTCATCTAATGTTCCAATTAAACATAGTGGCATTGGAAAAAACGATGATGTTTGGTAGAAATTATCTACGATTCTTAAATTCTTAAAACTACTCATTTGATATCTCCTTTTTTATAATTTCAATAAAGCGTTAATTTCATCGCCTTCTTTTAGGTATTCTTTGAAATGTTCTTCAAATCCAAATGAAGCATATAACTCTTTTGCAACTGTATTTGATGGTTCATACGAAAGAGTGATATATTCAGCTTTTCCAGATGGTTCTGTTTTAATAAAATCAAGAGCTTGTTTAAAAGCTTCTTTACCATAGCCATTTCTTTGATATTTTTTATCAATCATAAAACGCCATATGAAATAATAATGTTTGCCTACATATGATTTGTATTCATCACTTTGAAGCCATTCTTCATATTCTTCACCAGTCCAATCATCACTATAACCAATTTGGATAAAACCGATAACTGTTTTTCCTTTATAGATTGCAAATGCGTAAACTGGGTCTCCGTCAGATAAAGCTAAAAAAGCATGAATTAAACTATAGTCATTACTTGCTACAAAATTTTCTTGTTCTTTAGTAACACGGAGTTTTAATATTTTTTCATAATTATCCCAATCAACCTTTTCTAAGTGTATTTGCTTTTTCATAATAATTCTCCTCCATATAATATTATATCACTTTTGAATATAAAACGAAATGTAAAGTAGTTTTATCATATTTATAGAAATATTTATAATAATGTGATATAATAGTTAGCAGTGGCTAACTTAGGAGAATTATATGAATAAATATGTTTTAAAAATAAATGGTATGAGATGTGGAATGTGTGAAGCACATGTTGAAAATGAAATTAGAAAAAGTATTAATGTAAAAAAAGTAAAAGCATCACATATTAAAAATGAATTAATAGTTATAACAGAATTAGAATTAGAAGAAAATGATTTTCATAATGTGTTAGATAAAACTGGATATGAAATAAAATCATATAAGAAGGAAGTTGCAGTTAAAAAATTATTTGGATGGAGGTAAATATGAAAGAATATATATATCCTATCATCGGTATTTCTTTAATATTTGTATGTACTACAATTGGTGCTTTATTTGTGTTTTTTATTCGTAAAAAAGAAATATCACCAAACTTGTCTAAAATATTTACTGGCTTTGCAGCTGGTGTAATGTTTTCAGCATCCTTCTTTTCTTTAATTAAGCCAGCACTTGAAAGTGATGTTGCTTATATGAATGCTTGGTTGATTGTTGCTATATCAATTATATTAGGCGCTTTATTCTTATGGGGAATTGATAAGATAGTACCTCACCTTCATCTTGGCGATAAAGAAGAAGGATTGCATAACAATAAGATGTCAAAAACTTCTAAGATGTTTTTGGCGGTAACAATTCACAATGTGCCAGAAGGCCTATCTGTTGGTATTGCCTTTGGTGTAGCACTTGCAAATGGTGGAAGTAGGGAATTACTTCTTGGTGCATTGCTACTTGCAATTGGTATAGGTATTCAAAATATTCCAGAAGGAGCAGTAGTATCACTGCCAATAAAGGCAGAAACTGCATCAAATAAAAAAGCATTCTTATTTGGAATGTTATCAGGAATTGTGGAACCAATTGCTGGTGTATTAGGTTTATTCCTTGCTATGCAAATACAGGGTATAATGCCATGGGCTTTAGCTTTTGCAGCTGGTTGCATGATTTATGTTGTAGCTGAGGAGATGATACCAGAAATGACAAGTGAAGGTCACGATCATTTTGGTGTTTGGACATTTATTGTTGGATTTGTGATTATGATGATATTAGATTGTATGAATATTTAAAAAAGGACTTTTAAAGTCCTTTTTTATTTATATGTTTTAACATGATCAATGAATGCTTCATCAATTAATGATAATGGCTTTCCTTTTAACCACACAAATAAATATTCAATATTACGTTCTGGATTTACAACTTCTTTAACAATAATATCTTTATTGGATATATAAGATGTTTTTGGAAATAAGCTAATGCCGATGTTGTGACCAGATAAAGCTGCTACATCTAGATAATTGTCCATCTTACAAATAATGTTTGGTTTAGCACCTATTTCTTTAAACCATTTATTAATCATAATATTAACTGAATCCCTACTTGGAACAATCAAAGCTTGATCTTTAAGTAAACTTAGATCAATAGTATTGCCAGGTAAACTTGCAAGAGGATTTTTAATACTCATAAATGCTGTCATACGTTCACTTCCAACACTAAAGCTATTTAGTAAGGTATTATCACATGGTGCAGTGATTACTGCTAAATTGATTAAACCACTTCTTAGTTTTTGAATTAGCTCATCGCTATTGCCATCAATGATGTTGAAGTGAACATTTTTGTTTCTATTATAAAATGATTCAATCCATTTTGCAGCAATATTAGGAGCTGAGCCTTCTACAAGACCAATGTAGATTGTGCCACTCATACCATTGTTTAAGGCTTTGACATCATTTTTAGCCTTGTTAGCAAGAAGTAATATTTCTTTTGCGTGACGATATAATAATTTTCCAGACTCAGTTAATTGTAGAGATCTTTTACCTCTAATAAAAAGAGTAGTATTTAATTCTTTTTCCAAAGCATGAATTTGGGCACTAAGTGGTGGTTGGCTAATACAAAGTTTAGTTGCTGCCCTTGTAATATTTAATTCTTCAGCAACAGTTACGAAATAAGATAATGTTCGAATATCCATATAGACTCCTTTTACCATACGAAAAAAGTATGATTACTATAATATTATATGTATTTGCTTTTATAATGTCAAGATATTATAATGGTGGTGTATTAATTATTTTACAAAAAGGAGAGAAGAATATGTTAAGCATGGATGAATTATTTGGTATTGATGTTTTTTCTAAAAAGGTTATGAAGACAATGCTTTCAGCACCTATCTACAAAAGACTAGAAGAAACAATTAACGAAGGAAAGAAATTAGATAGAGAGATTGCAGATGAAGTAGCAAGTGCTATGAAGAACTGGGCAGTATCTAAGGGTGCTACTCATTATACACATTGGTTCCAACCAATGACAGGAATTACTGCAGAAAAACATGATGGTTTTATTTCATTTTCTGAAGGTGGAAATGTAATAATGGATTTTTCTGGAAAAGAATTAATAAAAGGAGAGCCAGATGCTTCAAGTTTTCCATCTGGAGGCTTGCGTTCTACATTTGAAGCAAGAGGCTATACTGTATGGGATCCTACCTCTTATGCTTTTGTGAAGGGTAAGACTTTATATATTCCTACTGCTTTTTGTGCATTTAGTGGCGAAGCGATTGATAAAAAAACACCACTTTTAAGATCAATGGATGTCTTAAGTAAGCAAGCACTTCGTGTTTTAAAATGTTTGGGTGTTGTTGCTTCACGAGTTCTACCAATGGTCGGTGTTGAACAAGAATATTTCTTAATTGATAAAGAAGTCTATAAAAAGAGAAAAGATTTAATTATTTGTGGTCGTACCTTATTTGGTGCACCATCTCCAAAGGATCAACAATTAGATGATCATTACTTTGGAATGATTAAACCAAGAATTCAAGCATTCATGGAAGAACTAAATGAAACATTATGGCGTCTTGGCATTCCTGCAAAGACTGAACATAATGAGGTTGCACCATCTCAACATGAGCTTGCACCTATTTATGAGAGCTGTAATATTGCTGCTGACCATAATCAACTTACAATGGAAATTATGCAACGTGTTGCAGATAAACATGGACTTGTATGCTTGTTGAATGAAAAACCATTTGCGGGTGTAAATGGTTCTGGTAAACACAATAACTGGTCACTAGCTACAGATACTGGCTATAATTTACTTGCACCTGGAAAGAACGAAAAAGAGAATTTAATATTCTACTTATTCTTAACAGCAATTATTAAAGCTGTAGATGAATATCAAGATTTACTTCGTATTAGTGTTGCATCAGCAAGTAATGATAATAGACTTGGAGGAAGTGAAGCTCCACCAGTAATTGTGTCAATGTTTTTGGGAGAAGAATTAAGTGATATCTTAGATTCTATTGCAAGTGATTCTACTTTAAGTGAAAGAAAAAAGAATGTAATGGAATTTGGTGTAAATTCTATCCCTGAATTTGTGAAGGATAGTACTGATAGAAATAGAACATCTCCTTTCGCATTTACTGGTAATAAATTTGAATTTAGAATGTTAGGTTCTTCAAATTCTATTTCTTGCACAAATATAATGTTGAACTCAGCTGTTGCTTATACACTAGAATCATTTGCGGATAAATTAGAACAAGCAAAAGATGTAAGTGCCTGCGTTCATAAAATTATTAAAGAAGAATATAAAAAACATAAACGTATCATCTTTAATGGCAATGGTTATGGAGAGGAATGGATTGTGGAAGCAAAGAAAAGAGGCTTATTAAATCTCCCTTCAACTCCTGATTGCCTACCATATATGATAGAAGAAAAGAATGTTAAAATGTTTTTAGAAACTAAGGTATTAACTGAAACAGAAATTGATGCAAGATATAATATTCAACTAGAAAATTATTCCAAATCAATGTTGATAGAAGCAAGCACAATGTTAGATATGGCCAAGAAAGAATATTTACCTGCTATTATCAAATATCAACGTGTTCTTGCTGATAGCGTAAAGATAAAAAAGGATATTGGTTTAGACAAAGGATATAAATATGAATTAAGTGTAATTAGTAAGCTTGATTTAATAAGTGAATCAATTTATAAACTTGTTGAAAAATTAGAAAAAGAATTAGTATTAGTTAAAGATAAAGAAGGCTATGATAAATCAAAATATATTTGTGATGTTATTAAGCCTTTAATGTTTGATTTAAGAGAATATGTCGATAAAGCAGAAGTATTATGTGCTGAAGATGCATGGCCTCTTCCAAGTTATAGCACATTATTATTCTCTATTTAGGAGGATTTATGGCAAAATTTATATTTGTAACTGGTGGAGTTGTATCATCACTTGGTAAGGGTATTGCTGCTGCTAGTATTGGAAGATTACTTAAAAATAGAGGCCTTAAGGTCTTCATGCAAAAATTTGATCCATATATCAATGTAGACCCAGGTACAATGTCACCATATCAACATGGTGAGGTATTCGTAACTGATGATGGTGCGGAAACTGATTTGGACTTAGGCCATTATGAGAGATTCATTGATGAGAATTTAAGTAAAAGAAGTAATATTACTACTGGTAAGATATATCAATCTGTCATCAATAAAGAAAGAAAAGGTGAATATCTAGGAGCAACTGTCCAAGTAATTCCCCATATCACTAATGAAATAAAGAATCAACTTGTGAAAGCTGAAAAAGAATCAGGTGCAGATGTAATTATTACCGAAATTGGTGGTACTGTTGGCGATATTGAATCACTTCCATTTTTAGAAGCAATAAGACAAGCAAGAAGAGATTTTGGATATGAAAACACAATGTATATTCATAATACCTTAGTTCCATATTTAAGAGCTGCTGATGAAATAAAAACAAAACCAACACAGCATTCAGTAAAAGAATTAAAAAGTATTGGTATTCAACCAGATATCATAATACTTAGAACTGAAGTTGATATTAGTGAAGCACAAAAAGAAAAGATTGCATTATTTTGTGATGTAAAAGAAGATGCTGTAATAGTAGCTAAAGATGAAAAAATATTATTCAATGTTGTTAATGCGCTACATTCTCAACATATTGATGATTATATCGTTAATCATTTCCATTTGGATTGTAAAGAAGCAGATATGACTGAATGGAATGAAATGATAAAAAGAATTAAAGCATCAAAAGAAGAAATCCATATTGGACTTGTTGGTAAATATGTCCAATTACATGATGCATATTTATCTGTAAGTGAAGCTTTAAAATCTGCTGGCTATTATTATTTAAAGAAAGTAATTGTACATTATATAGACGCAAATATTGTAAATGAAGAAAATGTAGATGAAATTATGAAAGATATTGATGGTATATTAGTACCAGGTGGATTTGGAAAAAGAGGATCTGATGGTAAGATATGTGCTATTAAATATGCAAGAGAGAATAAAATACCAATGCTTGGTATATGTTATGGCATGCAACTTGCAGTAATTGAATATGCAAGAAATGTGTTTGGTTATAAGGATGCTGATTCTACAGAGATTAATCCTGATACTAAACATCCAATTATATATTTACTTCCTGATCAATATGCAGGTATAAATATGGGAGGAACACTTAGACTTGGTTTATATGATTGTCATTTAATTGAGGATAGTTTAGTATATAAAGCCTATGGAAAGTCAGATATTAAAGAGCGTCATCGTCATCGATATGAATTTAATAACGATTATATGAATGTGTTAAGTAAAGATTTAAAAGCAGTTGGTATCAATTTGAATCAAAATTTAGTCGAAATTGTGGAATTAAAGAATCATCCATTCTTTGTAGGATGTCAATTTCATCCAGAATTTTTATCTAGACCAGAAAGACCACATCCATTATTTAGAGAATTTATTAATGCTTGTATTAAAAATAAATAGAAATGTGTTATACGGAGGAAGATATGTCAACTTTAGTAATTGAAGGTAGCCAATGGGGCGATGAGGGAAAAGGAAAAATAACTGATTATTTTGCACAACAGGCTGATGTCGTTGTAAGAAGCCAAGGTGGAAATAATGCAGGACATACAATTACAATAAATAATGAAAAATACGCACTTAGAAGTATACCATCAGGTATTTTTAATCCCCATACTAAAAATATACTTGCTAATGGAATGGTTATAAATCCTAAACAACTATTAGAAGAATTACATGGTTTGGAAGCAAGAGGTATTAAAGATTATCAACTATATATCTCAAATAGGGCTCATATAGTTTTACCTTATCATGAAATATTAGATGGAGCATATGAGGAATATAAGGGATCTTCTAAGGTAGGTACTACAAAAAGAGGTATTGGCCCATGCTATTCTGATAAAGCAAATCGAATTGGTATTAGAATTGGAAACTTTATTGATGAAGAAGATTTTAAAGCTTCTTTAGAAGATGCATTAAAAATCAAAAATTTAGAATTAAAGATGCTAGGATTAGCAACATTTGATGTAGATACTATTTTTAATGAATACAAAGAATACGCAAAAGAAATTAAAAAATATGTATGTGATACATCGCTTTTAATTGAAGAAGAAATAGAAAAATGCTCTAAGGTTTTATTTGAAGGAGCACAAGGAGCAATGCTGTGTCTTGATCATGGCACATATCCATATGTAACTTCATCATCTCCTGCTGCTGCAGCAGTACCAGTAAACTGTGGAATTGCGCCATCTTATATTAAGGATGTACTTGGAATATGTAAAGCATATACAACACGTGTTGGTGAAGGCCCATTCCCAACAGAGATTGATTCTGATGTTGCATCTTATATTAGAGAAAGAGGACATGAATATGGTACAGTCACTAAAAGACCAAGAAGAATCGGTTGGCTTGATGCTGTTGGGCTAAAATATGCAAGAAGAGTATCTGGTATTAATTATTTGGCTTTAATGTTACTAGATGTATTATCTGGTCTTGATGAAATTAAAATATGCTGTGGCTACTCTTTGGATGGCAAATTAATTGATTATGTACCTGCAACAATTAAGGAATTAAATAAGGTTAAACCGGTTTATATAAGTATGAAGGGTTGGATGGAAGATATTTCTAATGTAAAAAGCTTTGAAGAATTACCAGAAAATGCTAAAATATATGTAAGGAAGATTGAAGAACTTACAAACACAAAGGTAGTTCTTATTTCAGTTGGACCAAATCGAACACAAACTATCGAACTTGAAAAAATCTTCTAATTAATTATAAGAGGACAAATATGATATTAAGATATTCAAGAGAAAAATTACGTAATATTTGGAGTGATGAAAACAAATTTAACACATTTCTTAAAATAGAAATATTAGCATGTCGTGCTTGGAGTATTTTAGGACGTATTCCTAAAGTTGATGTCGATAAAATTGAAGAACACGCAAAGGTAGATGTCAAAAGGATTCAAGAATTAGAAGAAATAACTAAACATGATGTGATTGCTTTTACAAGGTCCGTAAGTGAAACATTAGGTGATGAGAAGAAATGGGTTCATTATGGACTTACATCTACTGATGTTGTTGATACTGCAAATGGCTATATTTTAAAACAAGCCAATGATATCATACATGATGACTTAATAGCTTTCCTGGATGTTTTAAAAGAAAAAGCTATTAAATATAAAAACACTCCTTGTATTGGTAGAACTCATGGTATTCATGCAGATATCACTTCATTTGGACTAAAGTGGGCACTTTGGTATGAAGAAATGAAAAGAAATCTAAATAGATTTAATATTGCTAGAAAAGACGTAGAATGCGGTAAGATTAGTGGAGCAGTTGGTAATTTTGTGAATGTTGATCCTTTTGTGCAAGACTATGTTTGCAAGGAATTAAATATTAGTTCTGCAAATATTTCAACTCAGGTTCTTCAAAGAGACCGTCACGCATATTATATGGCAACATTATCTTTAATTGCATCTAGCTTAGAAAAGATTGCTACTGAGATTAGAAACTTACAAAGAACAGAGATTCATGAAGTTGAAGAAGCCTTCCAAAAAGGACAAAAGGGAAGTAGCGCAATGCCACATAAAAGAAATCCAATCTCATCAGAAAATATTTGTGGATGTGCAAGAATAATGCGTGGATATATGCTATCTGCATATGAAGATATTAATTTATGGCATGAAAGAGATATTTCTCATTCATCAGTTGAAAGAATAATCCTTCCTGATGCTACAGAATTATTAGATTATATGCTATATCGATTTAAAAATGTAATTGATAATTTAGTTGTATATGAAGATCAAATGCTGAAAAATATTAATAAGACTAATGGAATTATTTATTCACAAAGAGTAATGAGTGCTTTAATTGATAAATCAATGTCAAGAGAACAAGCATATGATTTAATTCAAAATATCGCAATGAATGCTTATGATAAAGGAATTTCATTTAAAGAATTGATATTAAATGATAAAGGAGTTTCACAATATCTAAGTAAAGAAGAAATTGATGAATGTTTTAAGAATGATTATTATTTACGTAATGTCGATACAATATATAAAAGATGTGATATTAAGTAAGACTCTATTAAATAGAGTCTTTTTAATATTCTTTTAATGAAAAAATAATATAATATATAACAAGGTGGAATTATGAAGAAAATAATAACAAAAATTATAATGATTGCAGCCTATATTATTTTTATAGTATCTTTCACAATTTGCGCAATTCATTTTATTTTTCCTAATATTAAAATGCCATTTGTGGATGTTTCACTTTCTCTTGCTTTTTTCTCATCACTTGTGATAATTGTTGGAACATTGGTTTTTTTAAACAAAAACTCCATGAAAGAGAAAAAACATAATAAGGCGAATAAGACTATTTTTATATTAAACACAATTTATTTTATCGCTTCTAATACTATTCTATTCTTTTTAACATTTGTGCTTGTAATAGGTGTAGTTGTATCTGCCTTCTGGCATAAAAAGAATGAACTTGAACTTGGCTTCAATTCTAATTATTTAATATCTGGTGATTTATATATAGGCGATATTGTAAATGATACAGATATTGAAATCAAATTTAATGGTAAAGTTAATTTAGATAATGTAGAATATTTAATATTTGACAATACCGATGTAAAAACATTAAAAATTAATGGAAATATAATTGAAGTTACAAAATATGAAAGTACAGATATCAGTGAATACAAGGGAATATGTGATTATGAATTAGATGCATATTTTGAGGTAGATTATGGAACTGTAGATGGATATAGAGGATATAATCTTATAAATTCATATAATAAAAATGTCAATATTGAATTATCACCTAATTATATGATCAATGTTAATGATGATTTATATGATTCTTCACATTTAATATCTGATAAAGGAACTCCATATCAATATCGATATATGAACGCGCAAATGACTGCAAGATGGATATTATTTATAGAATATATAATTAACATACCTGTATTTATTTATTTTGGTATTTATTATTCAATTAAAGACTTAAAAAAGAAGGACAATTAATGTCCTTTTTTAAATTTGATTTATAGTTTCTATATTGTTTTTTTCAAAATTGTGATATAATATATAAAGTTTTTGATAAAACAAGGGGAAGAATTATGGAAAAAACCGATATGAAAGTAAAAGGAATTCCAATTAGAAAATTAAATTATATAATGGCTGCTATTACTTTAATAGTATCAATAGTATTATTAATTGTTTCTTATAATACTATTGCTGTGTATGATAATTTAAATGAAAAAACAGAAATGTTTATGGAAGGTCAAAAAAGCGCAACTGATATGCAAGATGCATCAGATTATTTGACTGAACAAATTAGATGCTTTGTACAATCTGGTGAAAAGGGATATTTAGATGCGTATTTTTATGAAAGTGATATTACTAAAAGAAGAGAGAAAGCTTTAGAAAAATTAGCTGTCACATTTAAAGAAAGCCCTGAATATCAAGATTTGGAAAAAGCTAAGGAACAATCAATGATATTGATGGAAACTGAATATTATGCAGCAAGACTTGCAATTGAAGGTTTTGGATATGATGTTACAACATATCCACAAGCTATTCAAGATGTTGTTTTAAGTAATGAAGACTTAGCACTTACAAGTGATGAAATGAAAACAAAATCAAGAATGTTAGTATTTGATGATAATTATCATAATCAAAAAGATATCATTTCTTCTAAAACACAGGAATGTTTAAATAAATTGGTTAATAAATTAGAAGAACAACAAACAAATGCATCAAAGAAATTTGATACAATTATTAAGGTTCAACAAGGATTAATAATCGCCTTAATCACAATTGTATTGATAATTGTTGTTCTAACTACTGTACAAGTAATAAGACCACTTATAAAAGCAATCCCTAATATTAGAGATGATAAACCTATTCCAATTAGTGGTTCTGAAGAATTTAGATATTTAGCTAATACTTACAATCGAATTTATGAAGAGAATAAGAATCAAAAAGAGGAATTAGCATATGAAGCATCTCATGATCAATTGACAGGTGTATTCAATCGAAAGGGATTTGAAGATATCTTAAATCATGTTAGTCATTCAAAAGTAGCCTTACTTTTAATTGATATCGATAAATTCAAAAGAATTAATGATACCTATGGTCATACTGAAGGTGATAAGGTATTGATGAAGATGACAAAGGTAGTTGCTAAATACTTCAGATCAAGTGATACTCTTTGTAGAATTGGTGGCGATGAGTTTGTAATGTTCATCAATGGCATTGGTGAAGAAAGTAGCGTAATCATCGAAAAAAAGATTAGAGATATTAATGTTGAACTACAAAAAGGTGAAGATGAAATTGCACCTGCATCTATCAGTGTTGGTGTCGCATTTGGTGATAATGAAGAAGGCATGAGAATTTATAAAAAAGCTGATATTGCCCTTTATCAAGCAAAAGAAAATGGCAGATGTGCTTGTGCTTTTTATAAAGAAGAAAATAATTAATAATAAAGATGTTATTTTGATATGATATCGTCAAAGTAACATCTTTTTAATTTATTATAAGAAAAAGATATCAAAAATTATGATTTTGTGGTATTATATTATTATAAAAATAAATTGGTTGAAGGAGTTATTTTATGATTACATGTTTTATAATTATTGGAATTGCGTTTATATTGATGATTTATTATATCATTTTAAAATCAAAGAAATATGACGCAAAAGAATTAATGGTAAAGATTAGTGTTTCTTTATTATTTGTTGCCCTTGCTTTAGTTGCAAGTTTAAAAGCAAGCTCATTTGGTCTAATTAATGTACTTATAATATTAGGACTTGTGCTTGGCTTAATTGGTGATATCTTACTTGATTTGAAATATATTGATACTGAACGCACAAAGATATATACATATGGTGGATTTATTGCGTTTGGAATTGGCCATATTTTATATATGTCTGCCCTTATTTCATCTTTTTATAAACAAGGTGGTATTTTATTTATCATAATTGCGATAGCGATTGATTTAATTGCGTCTGTGCTTACAATATTATTAGAGAGACCACTTAAATTAAATTATGGTAAAATGAAGATGATTTGTTTTGGATATGCTTTATGCTTATTTGGCACATTTGCGTTTTCTTTAATGTTAGCTATTCAAAATGGCTTTCAAATTGCAGCACTAAATATGATTATGATTGGATCAGTTTTATTTGCGATATCTGATTTAGTATTATCAGGTACATATTTTGGTGAAGGTAAAGAAAGACCAATTGATTTTATTTTGAATTATTCTACATATTATGCAGCTCAATTTATTATCGCATTAGCATTATTGTTTATATAAAAATAGAGGTAAGAAATGAAAATAAAAGTAAAAGAATTAAGCTTTGATAAGGTCTTATTAGAAAAAGCTTATGAACATAAAAAACCAAAAAAGCCTAATATTATCTTTAGGACCTTGATGAGAATTCTTTCTAATAAGGATTTAAAGAAGACTCATTTTAAATATGAAGAAATTGGAATGGATAAAATTGGTAAAAAAGATAATATGTTGATTCTTATGAATCATTCCAGCTTTATTGATTTAGAAATAGCATCAAAAATCCTTTATCCACGTCCTTATAATATTATCTGTACTGATGATGGTTTTGTGGGAAAAGAAAGTCTAATGCGAAATTTAGGCTGTATTCCGACAAGGAAATTCACATCTGATCCAACTATGGTTAGAGATATATTATATGCAAGTAAGAACTTACATGATTCAATTCTTTTATATCCAGAAGCTAGTTACACATTTGATGGTACAGCAACTAAATTACCTACATATTTTGGAAAGTTTTTAAAAGTATTAAAGATTCCTGTCGTTATGATTAAAACTGATGGTGCTTTTTTAAGAGATCCACTTTATAATAATTTACAAGTGAGAAAGGTTGATGTTAGTGCTACAGTTAAATATCTACTTTCAAAAGAAGATATTGAAAATAAGTCAATTGAAGAATTAAACGAAATAATAAATAAAGAATTTGATTTTGATAATTTTAAAGCACAACAAGAAAATAATATTAAAATAAGTGAGAATTTTAGAGCTGATTATTTAAATAGAATTCTATATAAATGTCCACATTGTGAAGAAGAAGGTAGGATGGAAGCAAAGGCTACTACTATTAAGTGCTTAAATTGTGGATGTGAATATGAATTAAGTGAAGATGGATATTTAAATAATTTAAATGGTGAGACTAAATTTAATCATATTCCTACTTGGTATAATTGGGAAAGAGAGTGTGTTAAAGAAGAAATTCTTGCTGGCATTTATGAAATGGATTTAAATTGTGATATTCTTGTTTTAAAGAATTTCAAATGTGTTTATAAGATTGGAAAAGGCCGCTTAATTCACAATAAGGACGGATTTGTGTTAACAAGTGATGATAAGTTACTTGAATATCATCAATCACCACTTGCAAGTTATAGTCTATATTCTGATTATTATTGGTATGAATTAGGTGATGTTATTTGTATAGGTGATGAAAAGATGCGATATTATTGCTTACCTAAACAAAAAGATGTTGTTAGTAAAGCAAGACTTGCAGTAGAAGAATTATATAAGATTATAAATAAGAATAATAAATAATCGAGGTAAATATGAAATCAAAGGCTTTAGAAAAACATTTTGAATGGAAAGGGAAATACGAAACTAAAATAAAGTGCGAAATTGAAACAGAAGAAGATTTAGCACTTGCATATACACCAGGTGTAGCTGATGCATGTATGGCCATATATGAAAATAAGGACTTAAGTTATGAACTAACAGGTCGCGCAAATAATGTTGCTGTTATTACTGATGGCACTGCAATATTAGGCCTTGGAAATATTGGGCCTGAGGCTGGTATGCCTGTTATGGAAGGTAAATGCGCCTTGTTTAAAAAATATGGAAATGTTGATGCTATCGCATTGTGTTTAAAAACAACAGATACTGAAGAGATTATCAAAACAATCAAATATCTTGAAGGTAGTTTTGGTGGTATTAATCTAGAAGATATATCGGCACCACGTTGTTTTGAAATTGAGAAGAGATTAAAAGAAGAATTAGACATACCAGTATTTCACGATGACCAGCATGGTACCGCAATTGTGGTAGGTGCTGCATTAATAAATGCGCTTAAATTAGTTAAAAAAGATATCAACAAAATAAAAGGTGTAATTAATGGTGCTGGTGCTGCCGGTATTTCCATTGCGAAGTTTTTATTAAAGCTAGGTGTTAAAGATATCACAATGGTCGATAGATGTGGTATTTTAAATAGATTAAATACATATGATAATAAGGCCTTTAACGAAATTGCAGCTATCACAAATAATAAATGCGTAGATGGTAATTTACATGATGCTATTAAGGGTGCAGATTTCTTTGTAGGTGTTAGTGGACCAAATCTTTTATTTAAAGAAGATATTAAAAATATGAATAAAGATGCTATAGTGTTTGCGATGGCAAATCCAATTCCGGAAATATCTTATGCTGATGCTAAAGCAGCTGGTGCTAAAATAGTTGGAACTGGTTCTAGTAAGAATCCTAATCAAATCAATAATGCGCTAGTATTCCCTGGCTTATTTAGAGGTGCTCTTGATGCCAAAGCAAGCGATGTAAATGATTGTATGATGATAGCAGCATCATATGCAATTGCGTCAATGATAAAAGATGAAGATCTAAGTGATGAAAATATTATGCCAAAGGTAATAAATAAAAAAGCACATGAAGAAGTTGCAAAAGCAGTATATAAAGCAGCATTTGAATCTAAGGTGGCAAGGAGTAAAAAATGATATCATTAGCGAAATATTATTATTTAGTTGTAGGCGATAAATTTGAATTATTTTATCGTGGTGTCATTAGATCACACAATCCTTATCAATATTATATGAAAGCAACATGTGATAAAGGATATACATATAATAGATATTATACCTTTACTCCAAATGAAAATGATATTGGTAGCTATAAACTTACAATATCAATTTATGATGATTTAGGAAATGTAATCGAATCAAAGGATACAACATTAATCGTAAATGAAGTAAAAGATTATGGTAAAAAGAATATCTTATGTATTGGAGATAGTATTACCACAAATGGTATGTGGCCATATGGAGGATATCAAAAATATAGTAGTGTATTTCCTGATAGATTAAATTTCATCGGTAAGATGAAAAAAGAAGAAATTGGATATGAAGGTTATGGTGGATGGCAATGGAAGACATTTACTTCTAATTATAATAAGAGTCAAACATCATCAGTTTGGGTGAATTGTAAACATCGTTTGAGTGATGCTGATCAACATAGTGTATGGAAATCCTTAGATAATGAATGGATTTTAGAAACAATCTTAGAAGATAAATTAAAATTTAAAAGAGGGGAAGGAAATAATAAAGTAAATCCTGATCTTGGTGATAAATTAATTCATGTTAAGCATGGTATTAATACTGAAGATATTATTATTGATTCTTTTGAATATAGTGAAGGTAATCCATTCTTTAATCCAAGTACAAATGAAGTTGATTTTAAATATTATCGTGAAGTAAATAATTTTAAAGAATTAGATTATTGTTTTATCATGTTGACATGGAATGGACAATATATGCCTTATAATAAGGACTTTAGTGTTCATGAAGAAAATATGAAGATAATGATTTCTAAAATTAAAGAGGCTAATCCTAAATGTAAAATAGGACTACTAGGTATTCAACTTCCATGTCCTAATGGTGGTGTTACTGCATGCTATGGTGCAAATGGTTACTATCATGATTGGTATGGAGAAACTATTACAGCATTTAATTATGATGAATTTTTAGAAGAATTCTGTAATCGTGATGAATATAAAGATTACATGATGTATTTTGATACTAAGGCACAATTTGATAGTGAATATAATTACTACACAAAGGATGAACCTGTAAATAGTAGATCTGATATAACAGAACGCATTGGTGTTAATGGCTTACATCCATCACATAATGGATATTTACAATTAGGTGATATGTTTTATAGATGCTTAGTTGAAATGTTGAAACATTAAAAAAAGGCTAATTCTAGCCTTTTTTAATTTCTCTTAATTCATTTATTTTCATATCATCAAGTAGATATTTACCAACTCTAATTCGTTTTAAATTAATAACAGTATTTCCAGCAAGCACAATTGCGCGTCTTATTTGATGATATCTACCATCAAATAAAATCATTCTAATTGTGTATTCATCTATTTTTTCGACTTTCATTTCTTTGGTAGTTTTACCTTTTACTACAAAGCTTTGTGAAGCTTCCTTTAATAATCTATCATTTACTGGATCTTTTAATTTTACGATATACTCTTTTTCAATATCATCACTATTCATTTGATGAATAAAAGCACCATCATTTGAAAGTATCATTAAGCCCTCACTATCCTTATCTAATCTACCAACAGGCATTAATTTATAATCAAAGCTAATGAGCTTATGATAAGCATCCATACTATCTTTTAAATCAGAAAGAACGCCTCTTGGTTTATAATATAAGAAATATTTAAAAGGAAGGGCAGAGATAATCTTATCATCTAGGCTTACTACATCATTTTCTCTTACAATGTATGTGAAATTTTGTAGTTCGCCATTGACCTTAATTCGCTTATTATCAAAGGCTTCACTTACTTCATGCTGAGTCATATTCGCAAATACTTTTATATATTTATAGAGTCTCATAACATCACCTAATTTAATTTTATCACTAATAAAAAATTATTTCTACACAAACTTGTAAAAAAAGATAAATATGATATAATAAATATATACAAAATATATAAAAAATAAGGAGAACAAAATGAAAAGAAAAAGTATTATTTTTGTGTTACTATTAGGTTTAGTATTATTCTTGGGAGCTTGTTCAAATTCAAATGATGAAATGACAAGTTTAAAGGACGCAATTGATGGCTTAGAAAATGAAGTGATAGCTCTTCAATTCCAAGTTGAAGAATTAGAATCACAAAAAGATAAAAATGATAGTGTTGTAAAAGGTTTAAGAGAAAGATTAACTCAAGCTGAAAATGATTTAAAGGCAGCACAAGATCAAATCAAAGAGCTTAATAAAGCAAATGGTGCTATTGTTGTACATCTTGCTGATAAATATGATTTAGTAGTTGGTGATACTTTCCAATTATTCTATCGTTCTGTAGTACAAGCAGTAAATCCATATGGATATTATATTAAATTAACAGGTAGTGCTGGACATCAATATAATCGTTATTATGAATTTGCACCTACTAAAGCAGGCACATATGATTTAAAGCTTGAAGTATGTGATAATAATGGTTCTGTATATGGTTCTGATTCAACAAAGTTAGTTGTTCATGAAAAAACAGTATCAACAAGTACTACTAAAAATATCTTATGTGTTGGTGATAGTTTGACTGCTGGTGGTGTTTGGATTAAACAAGGTTCTACAAGATACACAAATGCTGGTGGTAAATTGAAATTATTAGGTACATTAACAGGATCTAATGTTAAACATGAAGCAATCATTGGCTGGCAGTGGTTGAACTTCGTAAAAGGATCTTCAGGCACTCCAAGTCCATTTAAATCAACTTCTGCATCTACTGATATTAGCTTTAAAGATTATTGTAGTAAAAACGGCTATACAGGAATTGATGAATGTTACATCTTATTAACATGGAATGGTATTGG
>JAEEHM010000066.1 GCA_016280895.1 Bacillota bacterium | reverse complement strand
TGATTATAAAACGATTTAAAGCCAAATTTCGGCTTTTATTTTATGAAGTCTTTAAATTTCTTTAAAATTAGCCCAAAATTTGCCCATATTTCAATTTTCATCAAATCAACGAAATCTTGTTAGTTTAACGTTTTCAAACGCTTATATCAAAAATTTTGTATTTTTTTATATTTTTATGTGTTATAATAAAAATACAAACCTGGTGGTGAAATATGGAAGAAAAAATATTAAATGAAATTGAAAGAGAAAAAGCAATCCTCTTAGGAGTTGTTTTTTCAAACGAAAATGTAGATATAAATGAGGATTTAGAGGAACTTTCTAATCTTTGTGAGGCATGTGGCATCGAAACAGTCGAAAAAGTATGTCAAAACTTGCATGAAATCAACCCAAAAACCTATATAGGTAGTGGTAAGATTGAAGAAATTAGGATGATTAAGGATTCTTATGATGCAGATTTAGTGGTTTGTAACGATGAATTAAGCCCTTCACAGATTGAAAATTTAGAAAATGCGCTAAAAATTAAGGTCATTGATCGCACCTATGTAATCCTTGAAATCTTTAAAAGGCGTGCCAAAACAAAAGAAGCTCTTCTTCAAGTTGAAATTGCGTCCTTAAAATACTTCTTGCCTCGTCTAAAAGGACTTAGAGAAGGTCTTTCAAGACAAGGTGGTGGTAAAAATAGAGGTAAAGGCGAGAAACAAATCGAACTCGACAGACGTCAAATTGAAAAAAGAATCACTTTTTTAAATAACGAATTAAAAGAATTAGTGAAAAATCGTCAAATGCAACGAGATAGACGCAAAAAGAACAATATGAAGTCAGTAGCCTTAGTTGGATATACTAATAGTGGTAAAAGCACTACACTTAATGCGATACTTGAAAAATATTCAAATACTTATCAAGAGGATAAACTTGTTTTTGAAAAGGATATGCTCTTTGCGACCCTTGAAACATCAACAAGACTCATTAAGCTTGATAATAATTTAGAATTCTTACTTACAGATACTGTTGGTTTTATCAATAAATTACCACATTCCTTAGTAGAAGCCTTTAAATCTACCTTAGAAGAAATCAAAGAAGCTGATTTAATAGTGGAAGTTATTGATGCATCTTCAGCTAATTATCAAATGAATATTGAAGTAACTAATTCAGTATTAAAAGAAATTGGTGCTGATAATATTCCAATTCTTTATGCTTTTAATAAAATCGATAAATTAGATTCATATTTCTTTATCGACAGCATTTATGAAAATGCGCTACGCTATAGTGCCAAAACAAAGGATTCACTTGATGAGCTTTGTAAGAAAATCGAAGAAATGTTGTTTAATGGCTATCATCAGGTATCATTGGTATTTGATTATGATGAATCAAAGCTCTTATCAATGGTAAACGAGAACGCAAAAGTACTGTCAATTAAGTACGAAGATAAAATAAAAGTGGAAGCATTGGTCAGTGATTATCTCTACAATTACTTAAATAAGCATATTGTTAAATAAAAATGTAGGATTTTTATCCTACATTTTTTATTGAATATTTCCTACTTTCTACCAAGGTAAGAAGCCAGAACATATTACTACTAAATACGCAATATAGATTGCTAGCATCATAGCACCTTGCCATCTTGCAAACTTCTTTGTAAATAAAGTTGGGATGAACGCAAGCATCATTAAACCAAGTGATACTGGCATATCAAGATATACTGTTTGCATTGAATCAAGGATTAAAGTACCACCAGATACGAAAGCACAAATTGGTAAAATGACACTCATATCAATGATATTTGCGCCGACAATATTACCAACTGAAAGTGAAGATTGTTTCTTCACAATTGCGGTAATTGTAGTAACAAGTTCAGGTAAGCTTGTACCAACAGCAACTAAAGTTAAGCCTATAACATCTTCACTGATATGCATGATTGTTGCAAGTTCAGTACCCTTATCAACTAATAATTTAGCACCAAAATAAATACCTAAACCACCTAAAATGAATTTAATGATATTTAATACTACTTCGATCTTTGATGATAATTCTTTATCTGTCTTAAAAGAAAATGTATATTTTAAATAATCAAAGAAATTAGCTTTTTTCTTTTCTATAACTTCGTTAGAAGTTTGTGCTTCGTTAGAAGTTTGTGCTTCTTCTTGAACTTCTTCTTGTTTTTCTTCATCATTATTAGCTTCTTCTGCAAGTACTGGTTTTTCTTCTTTTGCTTTTGCACTAATAACATTTTCTACTAAAAACGCAATCGCAAATAATAACACAATAATAGATTCAATAATATTTAATTTACCATTAATTAAGAATAATCCTAATATTAAAGTAATCACCATTAAAATAATCATCTTGAATGCATATTGTTTACGATTAATAATAGCAGGCATAAATAGAATTGAAATCGCCATAATAAGACCAGTATTTGCAGTAACTGATCCAATCGCATTACCAACAGCAAGTCCTAAAGATCCTTCAACTGTACCAATAATAGATGCAACAAGTTCAGGGAGTGTTGTGATAAAAGATACGATAGTAGCACCTAAAATAAATTTAGGAATGCCACTCTTTTCAGCTATCCATGATGCAGAATCTACAAATACATCTCCACCCTTAATAATCAATATAAGTCCAAGTAAAAATAATAATACAATAATAAATACTTCCATATTTTCCTCTTATAATTCTATTTTGAAATAATCTCTTAAAATAATATGATATAATACTTGTTTATCAAAATCATTTAACTTACAATTCATTAAATCATATGGATTAATTTCTTCATAATCTTTTAATTTATCTCCAATTTCATCTACATTAACTACGTAACAATAATAATGATTATCAAACTTATCATGTTTTATAACTTCACCAACTAATTTATAATTAGCTTCATGATTATGGCTATCTTCTCTTATATTATATTCACCAATAATGTGTTTAATCATTTCATCATGAAACACAATTTTATTATTTAATTTCTCAATTAAAACTGTATAATAATCTTCATTATCTATCTTTATTTTTCTAAGTAAGAAATTATCATTATGTTTAAATACAACACATACAAATTCTTTTTTATCTTTAATTGTTGGTTTAACAACAACAGTCTTCTTAACCTTATAATAGAAAGATCTAAATGATTGTCTTCTCACTTTTCCCATAATAAAGAAAATCAAGGTAATAATTAG
>JAEEHM010000065.1 GCA_016280895.1 Bacillota bacterium | reverse complement strand
ATATAATATACCCGTAGTTTTCTTTATTCTTTTTTATTGCTATTAACACATAATATTGAGAATACTGTTCTAATAAATCGTCTACTTCATCATTGCTTAAATTTTGGGTTATATTAAGCCAATCTTCAAACCTATTCCATACGATATATCGGTAATCATCTTCTTGATAGATTGAGTTATTATGATTATCGCTCATATATGAAAAATTGTTATCATATATGTAATAGCTAATACCTTTTTCAGGAAATTTAAAATAAAGTGGATGACGAAATCCCCACATGTTACTAAATGCACCACTATGTTCTTCTTCCAAAATCACAATTAAATCATTTCTAGATTCTTCAACTATTCCTTCACAAATACTCATATCTACTTCACCAGATAAATCAAGTGTACTTGCAGAAACATATACACCATCACATATTTTCTTAAATCCTTTATTACCACTAAGTGTAAATACAAGAATAACTAATAATGCAATAATAACTGATGCTATAGGCATCAATATCATCTTTCTTGTGAAAAAAGGTCTTTTTCTTTGGTTTGATACTAATTCATATATTTCATTTCCTTTATTATCAAACTCTGGATACTCATGTCTTAATAATTCTTTAATCTCTTTATCATTCATTTTTATCACCTATAATACTTTTTAATTTTATCCTTGCTCTTGAAATACGTTTTTTAGCACTTACCTCGCTTATTGATAAAACTTTAGATATTTCTTTCAAAGATAAATCATTATAATAATATAATACTATGATTGTTTTATCATTGATATTTAGTTTATCAATAGCTTCTTGTACTGTTTTTTGAAGGGAATCTTCTTTATTATCTTGATTGTTTAAAATGTCAATATAATCATTACTTATCAACATTTCTTTATTCTTGATATGTCTCAAATGATCTATACATTTATTATTTGTCACTTTAATTAACCAATATTTTAAATGTTCGTCATCATTAAATTGCTTTCTAGATTCATATAGTTTCATAAATACTTCTTGTATTACGTCTTCTGCATCATTTTTACTATGAAGATAGTCAAAAGCAACATGTAATAACAACTTATAATAAGCGTTGTATACCCTGTTAAATTCATCATTAGTCATATAATTCATATTTCTACCCCCCCAGCCATTATCACTTATTTTCATTTCACACATAATAACGTTTGACAATAGCAAAAGGTGACATACTATTTTATTTATTTTTTATTATATCATATTTGTAGTTATATTGTAAAAGTAAGTATGTTTAATTTTTCTTAGTGCATTTTATTAAAAATTTATACCTTTCGTGTAAACACACTTTATTAGCTTTTTTCAGTTAATAAAAAAAGGCAATTTTATTGATAACGGGACTTGGATTATACCATAATTGCCTATAAATAAAGAAAAAGTGTTGATTTGAGAATAAAATCTCATATCAACACAGTTGTTTTAATATGTGTTGCGTGTACAATTTTGATATGATTTGCGTACCCCTACGTACCCATATTCTTCAAACAACACATCTCACTATTATAATTTCTCCCATTTATTATGCACATTTTAAAAATCAACAATAAAAACCTCTAAAGTGAAAACTCTAGAGGTCTTTTCATATCAAAATCAATTTGTAACAGTTATAGTTAATCTTATCTTTATTTTTGAATTAAGTTTAGATGTTCCTTCAATCACAATTATATCTGCTCCATATAAACTAAATGTTCCCCATTCACTAATACTATAGCTATAATTATTACTTGAGCTTATAAGTGTCCAATTATATAGTGATATTTGTGGGAAATATGAATTATAATCATCTAATTCTATTTGATATATTTGGCCACTACCAGTATAATCAATACTATCAGTATCATAAATTATTAAATTATTGACCCTATTATCAGCAAGTATTGTAAATTGTTTCACAAAAGTAATAGATGGATCATTTTTATATACAGCCATTATTTTAACAGTTCCAGCACTTTTACCAAGTAATGTGCCATATTCTGAAATTGATGCAATACTATCATTTGATGAATAGAAATAATAATCTAATCTTGAATATGATGGTAAGATATAATCATAATTAAGATAAATGAATCTTGTAAATCCAACAGTTAAAGTACTACCTAAGTATGAACCATTATTAAATCTTACTTCACTTCCATAATCTTCATTTGCATCAGGATCTGATATTAGGTTGTAACTACCATATTGAGTAATTTTACGTTCAAAATCAACTTTTATATTGGCACAATCTGTATTATTAAAATATCCAATATGATAAGTTCCTGCATCTAACTCCTTTGAATCTTCAAAAATATAACTAGTAAATAACACATCTACTTCGCAAAAATTAGCACTATAAACATTTGTGAAACTATATGTATTTGTGTTCGCGTTATATGTTACTTTAGTTACTACCACAACTACATCTGATGAGCTAATATTGTTTGGATCAGGATCAGTGTAGGTAAACGATATTTTAAACTTTCCTTTCTGTTTTAAGACCTTTTTTTGAAAATAATCGCCTTTTACGTTAGCATTGATTATATCTATATCATGATTTGATGATACACTACAATCAAACAAATCTATGTCAGAACTAATATATGGTGTAATATTCAAAACTAAGCTAGATAAACTATTAGTATTCATTTTTACATCAAAATAGTAATATCCATTGCTCGTTAAATACACAACCATGCTATTTTCACCTGCTAGACTTTCAGCAGACAGTGTATATTTATCATCGCTATATTTGTTCATGGCGCCATCTCTATCAAAAGCAGTATACATCGTTATAGCGCCTAAAATATATTCTACTGGATTACTATTACTTGATGTTGCAGTTAGAGTAAACTTATAATATCCTGCTCCTTGAGTATTGTTATATTTTAATCTCACTCTATAATCACCAAAACTTACTTGATGCAAATGAGGTAAGATATTGTTTGTAATATTATCAGAAACATTTATTCCTTTATTTAAAAAATGTAGTGTAGCATAACCTGAATCAGTTGGATTTTCCCATTCAATATCTATGTAATATGTACCTTCATTAAGAGTTAATTCATAAGTATCATAAGCACCTGCAATTTTTACCATATTAGAATTATAAATATTATAGTGGGTACCGCTTGTACATGATATTGTATACCAACCATCACATTCTACATCAAGTCGATATAATTTGTTGTAACCTGCATATAGAAATGTTGTTACATCATCATTAACCATACAATCTAAATCTAGATGATTGGCTATTGGAGAAGATGGCACAATCTTATCTCTATAACTAGACCAAAATGGAGTGTTTTTATATTCACATACTCTATTAGTAGGAACTGTAATTGTAAGATTTGATGCGCAATTATCAAAAGCATTTAACCCTAAACTAGTAATTGGCTTCTCCGATCTATTAATTACAACTTCTTCTAATGAAGTGCAACCATAAAATGCATTTGATCCAATATTTGTGAGTGTTGATGGAATAGTGATTGATTCTATTGACGTGAAACCGCAAAATGCATTTGACGAAATTGCTGTTATTGTATTTCCGTTGATTGAATCAGGAATGATAATATCGCCAGTAATTAAATGATTAAATCCAGTAATAGTGTTATTTACATAATCATAAATATCTTCTGTTGTCCTATGATTACATATAGTACAACGCATTTCAATGTCTTCGTTATTTATTATATTGAATGTCTGACTATAATTATGCGTATGATTCATTGTTAAAGCAATATATGAATCACACCACGATTCGTTAATCCATATATTATTACTATCGCTATCCCAACCCATATGAACAATATATCCCGAATAAGTTCCACCTCCAGGATATGTATAGTTTTGATATCCATAACCTACTACCCAATGATTAATAGAATCTAAATTTTGATTCATGCCAATTATTAAAGGCCTATTGTTATTTATTTCATTTTTTATCGGGATAGAACTAATTGGTGACCAGCCAAAAAACCAAATTTTTGTATCTGAATTAATTGTATAATCCGAATCATCTAGTTCAAGATTCAAAATATCTTCAAGTCCGTAGCATACATCGCCATAACTGCTGCCATTATGACTATGAATAATTTCTCCGTTTGGTCCAATAGTATGTACGCAGTTCGCAGGTAATCCAGAAGGTTCGATAATCGAAATTATTTCATTATAATAATCAATATTACTTCCCAATAACTGGGAATTAGCGTTATTAGGATTTGAAGTTACATTTGGATCTCTTTCTGGAAAATAATAATTTGTTCTATCAAAAATATCACCATTATTAATAGTTTTCCATCCGCCATTTAAATATTCGGGAGAAATAATCCTTCTATCATTATAGTAATTGTTATAGCTAAGTAATAACTGAGTAGCCACCGACCCACATGTTCCATGAACATTTTCCCCATGTAATGGGTTTAGAAAGAAATAATTATAATTATTAATATATACTGTATCAACTGAACCCGGAGGACTCGCGTCAATCATGTTTTCTTCATCAAAAGATGGTATTGCTTTGCTACAATTTCTATTTACATAATCTTCATTTATATTATTTAATAAGGATTTGTCGTTTTTCTGTTTAACATTTATCATTATTTCTTCTCTTTGATGAACATTTCTGTTAAACAAATCGTATAACTGCAATGAATAGTTTTTAGCATCTTCATTTTTTATTATCAATTCGGTTCCTGTAATTATAGAAATATAAGAATTTCCTTCTTTTTCATAATAATTACTTGGACCTGCATAATACTTTCTTTTTTTCTCTTTGGAAAAGTTTAAATTATTTTGATATGAGTATTCCATTAATTCAAATGTTTCTTTAAAAAATATAGCATACCCGTTTGTTTTAAAATCAAAATATACGAAATCGGGCGAATCATTAAAACCATATAAAAATTCTACACTCTCTATTTCTAACGGGCCTAAAGTTTTACACATTTTTTTTGTATATACTTCCAACTCCTTGGTGCTAATTTCTGCTGAAAATGCTTGAATGGAGTTGTTTTTTCCATATAAAAAAATAAAAAATAAAAGACTGCAAGTAATAATAAATAGTAAAATAAATCTTCTTATCATTTCTTTCTCCCTAAACTAAATTCATTAGAAGTGGTTTTATTAAAAAGAAAATTCACTTCATCAAATTCAATCGCTTCTATTTTCACTAAAAATGCTCTTTGATGTGGTTGTGTGGAATCAACTATTTTATAATCAAAATATATCTTCAGTGTTGATTTTTCCTCACATTCTTCTAGAGCTAAATCATTCAAATAAAAAGCACAATTCATAGATACTTTTATATATAGTATTAGCAATTCTTTCTCATAATCTATATCATAGGTTCTATATTCTTTATTCAATATCTTTTCCTCTTCCTCTTTAGAACGTATGATTTTTAATATGTATTCAGGGCCTTCATCATTATAAATGTATTCATCATTATTCCCATTATATTCGGGATTGCTATATGAGCCACCTTTAATTTTATTATCTTTTTCAAATTCTTCTGTTAATAATTTGGCGTAACGATGGTGGCAGCTGCCAACAAAAAGCAATTGAGCATCATATGGCAATTCTTGCTTGTTCTTACATCCGCACAAAAGTAGTAAACATAGCAAAGTTACTATAATTAAAAACTTTTTCATATTTCAGCCACCTCTTCACATTAATATATTTCATTAGTATTCTAACATACTGCAATTATTAATGTCAATTATTAGCTATTTTCTATATTTAATGAATAAGATACTCATATGTAATAAACTGATTTTTCTTCATGCCTCTTTCTCCTTTGCTTACATGAAAACTACTACTCGTTTTTTTATATTCATTTTATCTTTAATTGATTCTTTAAAAATAAAAAAGTTTGATATATAAATATCAAACAATTACTCTTGAATGGCAGGGCTTACTGGATTTGAACCAGTGAATGTCAGAGTCAAAGTCTGATGCCTTACCGCTTGGCTAAAGCCCTACCTTAAAATAAAAATGGTGGAGAGAGATGGATTCGAACCATCGAACTCGTTGAGAGTGGATTTACAGTCCACCGCGTTTAGCCACTTCGCTATCTCTCCATCAGCACACAAGTATATAATCTCGATTGCTATATTATTATACTATTATTTTTCCTTATTGTCAATTGTTTTTTTTAATAAAATATCTAAATCAGCACTAAAATTTTCTAAAGATGTAATCTTATAGCCATATGGACTTTTATTAATATCAATAACATCAAGCTCAGTTTCATTTAAATATCTTACAATCTTATCGCATCTCTTATAAAGAAAAACAACTTTCAAATAAGGTCTTTTAGTAATAATATCATTTTTCAAGAAATATTCAATTTCATTTAGATATCTAAATGAAGAATATGCTTTACCTGGATCATTTTTAGTAAATGAATATGACAACTTCCAAGTCTCTTTTGAGTTGATACAAATCTCACAGTGCTTAGGAACTTTCAAAACACATAAATAGATATCTAAATCATCAGTTCTTAAAACATAATCATATGATTTTCTTTTTGCTTTAATAAGTTGGTATCTATCATTAAATGAATTAAGAAATTTAAAAATCTTTTTACTTGTAATAATATTTCCAATAATAAAACACAACACAATAAATGCTAATATAATAAGCGCAATAATAAAATATTTCATACAAACCTCTTTTAGAAATTATATAATAAATATTAAAAAATTACAATAAAAAATATGTGACAACAATAATTCTTGTAAAAATTATAAGATTATGATATAATAAGATAGATTTAAAGGAGGTCATTAATTATATGGCACAAGAATTAAACGATCAAGAAATAGTAAGACGTCAAAAGATGAATGATTTAAGAGAAAGAGGTGTTGATCCATTCGGTCAAAGATTCGAAAGATGTGATTATTCAATCGATCTAAAAGAAAAATACAAAGATGCTGATAAGGAACAATTACATGAAATGCACATTCCTGCATCAGTAGCTGGACGTATTATGTCAAAACGTGGAAAAGGAAAAGCTGGCTTTATGCATATTCAAGATAAATATGGCTTAATCCAAATCTATGTTAGACAAGATGCTTTAACAGAAGATGAATTCTATTTATATGATAAGGCTGATATTGGTGATATCATTGGTATTAATGGAGAAGTAATGATCACAAATACTGGTGAGGTAACAGTTAAAGCTTTAAAATATACACATCTTGCTAAAGCACTTCGTCCACTTCCTGAAAAATTCCATGGACTACAAGACCGTGAAGAAGCAAGAAGACATCGTTATGTTGATTTAATCATGAACGAGAATTCAAAACGTGTAGCTTTCTTAAGACCAAAAATCATTCGTGCACTTCAAAAATATATGGATGATAATGGCTTCGTAGAAGTAGAAACATCAATGTTACATCCAATACTAGGTGGAGCTAATGCTCGTCCATTCATCACACATTATAATGCACTAGATTCTAATTTCTATTTACGTATTGCAACTGAACTTGCACTTAAACGTCTAATCGTTGGTGGCATGGAAGCAGTATATGAAATTGGCCGTCAATTTAGAAATGAAGGAATGGATGCAACTCATAATCCGGAATTCACTACAATGGAAGCATATCTTGCATATTCAGATATGTATGGAATGATGGATCTTGTTGAAAATTCATTTAGATATATCGCTAAAGAATGCATTGGTACTACTACTGTTGATTTCCAAGGCTACACAATTGATTTAGGTGTACCATTCAAACGTATCCATATGGTAGATGCTATCAAAGAAGCATGTGGTGTAGACTTCTATCAAGTGAAAGATACAGCTGAAGCATTAGAACTTGCGAAAAAGCATGATATCAAAGTAGAAAAACATGAAGAATCATATGGACATATCATCAACCTATTCTTTGAAAAATATGTTGAAGAAACATTAATTCAACCAACAATTGTGTATGGACATCCAATTGAAATATCTCCTCTTGCTAAAAAGAGCAAAGATGAAAGATTTACAGAAAGATTTGAATTATTCATCTGTAAACATGAATATGGAAATGCCTTCACTGAATTAAACGATCCAATTGATCAAAGAACAAGATTCGAAAATCAATTAAAGGAAAAAGAATTAGGAAATGAAGAAGCATGTGAAATCGATGAAGACTTCTTAGATGCATTAGAATATGGTATGCCACCTACAGGTGGAATTGGTATCGGTATTGATAGATTAGTAATGTTACTTTCTGGTACTGAATCAATTCGTGATGTACTACTATTCCCACAAATGCGTAAACAAAACTAATTATATATATAAGAAAAGAGCTTAATATTGAATATTAAGCTCTCTTTTTTTACTTTTCTTCAGTCTTTTCTTCTTCTTTTTTAGTGATTAATTTACCACCTAAATAACCAGCTATTAAAGATTTGATATCTAAACCAGTAGCAGATTCTAATCCTTTAATAATTTGAGTTCCATTTTTAGTAATCTCTTCATTTAATTTAGCAGTATTACCTTCACCATACATAGTGATAGAATCAATCTTAGACATAGCAGATGCCATTGGTTCTGAATATGCTTTAATCATTTCAGGTAACACATTAGAATCTAGAATTAATTGAAGTGTTGCAGCCTCACCATATTGTTTCATAGCATCTGCTTTTGCTTTAATAGCATCTGCTTCAGCCTTACCCTTAGCCTCAATTCCAGCAGCCTCTGCAAGTGCAGCTTCTTTTTTAGCTAATGCTTCAATCTTTAAAGCCTCAGCTGCTTTTTCTTTAGCAACCTTATCAGCTTCAGCTCTGATCTTTTGCATCTCAGCTTCTTGTTCAAGCTCATATTTTTTAGCTTCAGCTGCTTTTTGACGAGTAAATAAATCAGCAATAGCTTTTTGTTCAGCAGCATATTTTTCAGCTTCAGCTTGTTTATTAATTTGTGCTTGTAACTTTCTCTCTTGTAATTCTACTTCTTTTTGACCTAATTCAACTTCTCTTTCTCTTTTAGCAATATCAGCATTGATTTGTGCGATATTGATTTCTTGTTTTCTCTTTTGTTCCTCAATTGCATATGCAGCATCTGCAGTAGCTTGTGCTGTATCTGTTTTTTGTTTTAGAGAAGATTGCTTCAAAGAAAGCTCAGTGTTTTGTTCAATAATCAATTGATTAGCCTCAACTCTTTGTCTGTTAGCAGCTTCTTCAGCTAAAGCCTTCGCAATTGTAACATCTCTATCAGCATTTGCTTTTGCGATAGCAGCATCCTTAGAAATTTGTGAAATATTATCAATACCTAAATTTTCAATAACATGATTGTCATCAGAGAATGATTGAATATTGAAATTAACAACTTCAATTCCCATCTTAGCCATATCAGGAACTACATTTTCTTTTACTGATTGAGCAACACCTTGTCTATCTTGAACAAGTCTTTTAATATCAACAGTACCAATAATTTCACGCATATTACCTTGAAGCACTTGTTGAACTTGTGCAATCAAATCACCTTCGCTCATATTCAAAATAGATTCAGCAGCTAAATCTAATAATTTTGGATCAGAAGAAATCTTTAAATTAGCAACACCATCAACTTTGATGTTAATAAAGTTAGATGTTGGAATAGATTCATCTGTCTTAATATCAACTTGGAATACTCTTAAAGATAATTTATCGATTCTTTGAAAGAAAGGAATCTTAAAACCAGCTTTACCAATCAAAATCTTTCTTTTGCCAAGACCACTTATAATTATTGCTGTATCAGGTGCAGCTTTTACATAGCCACTTGCAATAAATAGAATCAATAATACTACAGCAATGCCAACAACAACTCCAATCAATACTGGAGTACTCAATAAAAATAATAATGTTTTCATAATATAACCCCCATTCTCACATTATTAAAATGGATACATTTAAATGAATAAAGCTAAAAAAAGACCTTTAATCGCAATCGATTAAAAGTCTCGAAATTTAATTTAATACCGGATTCAATCGTCCTGACGATATTAAAAACCAAATTGAGGTATTCTACTCCCTTTTAGTTAATATTCACTTACAATATAATTATAAGATATATGCTAATATCCTGTCAATAAAAATCGGTATTTTTTAAGATATTTTTAAGTTATTATACTTCTAAATTATCAACAACAGTTGAAAAAATCTCTGGAATAGTTTGAATATGCTTGTCTTTAGGAATAACTATTTCTATCCTTGAATCATATTCATCTAGCAACATTTCATCTTTTAATTTATTCTTTTTCAATACTTCTTCAATATCATTTAAGATATAATCAATTTCTTCTTTGATATCTCCATTATATATGTTTTCATCAATTAATAAATCTTTTATATCATTTAAGTAAAAACAATATCTTAAAAATACTTCATATTTTAATAATTCATTCATATCATTATCAAAATAATTATTTAGATATATCTTTAATTCATTGATGTAAGCATATAAATATGCATAACCAGTATCAAATATATCATATAATTCTGAACTTGCATTATCATTTTCAATCATATGATCAATATAAGCAAGTGAATCAATAATATCTTTAACATGATAAAAAAGTACAGAATTTTTATTATGTAATTCTTCAAATAAGGAAGCATTTTCTAAATACCAAGATTTAAAATCATTATTATCGTTCATCTACTTCTTTTCCTTTTTCTTTTCTAATGCTTTTTGGGCCTTAGCTTCTTTTCTTTTTTGTTTCTTAAGCTCATTTTGTTCAAGACGATAAGCTTTTCCAACACTTTGATATCTTTTATATAAAATACGACCTCTCTTATCAACCTTCATATTATTGATAGCAAGCTTTCTAAATGTTTCAACATCGCCCTCTACTATATCTTCTTTTTTAATAAATAAGCCAGATTGATCAGTTAAATAGATATAGATAAATTTATCATTTTCACATACGCAATCAATATTATTCCATCCAACTACAGCCTTACCAGATGTAACATCATTAGATCTTGTAATTTTAGATTTTGTAACTTCAATTGTGTCAGTTGATTTAACACGCTCAGGTGTTTCTTGTTTAACAACTTGATTAATCTTAGATATAATAAGAATAGGAACCATTGCACATGTAACACCAAACATAATACATGAAAATACTACATTTTGTTGCTTAGCTACATTAACAATAGTTAAAACTAATAAAAATATAATTAACGCAAACATAAAATATAATGTTTGAGTTCTATGGAATAAATGAAATAAATAGAACTTTTTATGTTCACCTCGATTATATTTAGTTTTTGATATCACTCTATCAATAGAACTATTCTTATTTAATTTGTTTTCGCTCATATAATACCTCTTATAAAATTATTTATTATATTATATCACAAAATACTTAAATTTCAAACAGTTTTATGTTATAATAATAAAACGAGGATAATAATATGAAAGATACATGTATAAAAGCACTAGCTCTAAATGAAACAATTAGAGTATATTTAATCAATAACACAAACACCGTAAATGAAGAAATAAAAAGACATAATCTATGGCCATCGGCAACATCAGTTTTAGGCAAAGTAACATCTATGGCCCAAATGATGGGACTAATGTTGAAAGGCGATGCTGCCCTAACTATTAAAATTGCAGGTAATGGCTCTTTAGGTAAAGTAATAGTAGATTGTAACGCAAAAGGTGAGGTTAGAGGATACGTTGATCACCCAGATGTTAATTTTGTCAACAACAGTGGTGGTTTAAATGATTATTATGCAATTGGAACTGATGGTTTAATTGAAGTAATAAAAGATTTAAAAATGAAAGATTTATTCACATCATCAGTTAAACTAACAGGAAATTTAGCATCAGATTTCACATATTATTTCTTCGAGTCGGAACAAACACCATCCCTTGTATCATTAGGAATACTAGTAAATGAAAATAATAATTGTGATATCAGTGGTGGTATCATTATCCAAGTACTTCCAAATGCGACAGACAAAGAAATATCATATGTAGAATCTAAAGCAAATCTACTTTCTAATTTTTCAAATACTTTAAAAGAAAAATCTTTTAAAGAAATTTTAAAAATGTTATTTGCTGATAACTTTGAAATATTAGAAGAAAATGAAGTATGTTTTAAATGCAATTGTTCAAAAGAAACATTCTCAAGAAGTTTACTTACCCTTGGATCTAAAACATTAACAGAAATCAAAAATGAAGATCATCAAATTGAAGCAGTATGTCATTATTGCAACAACAAATATCAGTTCAGTGAAAATGAAATACAAGCATTAATTGATGAAGCGCTAAAACAAGGAAAATAAAAAGAAATACCGGTTATAATATAAACCGGTATTTTTTATATCATATACTTTTTTCTTTTCACAAACTTAATAATCAAATATATAATTGTGAATAAATACGCAATTGCAATTGTACTTATATTGTTGAAATAATCTAATATTACATTGCTATCTTCATATCTAGGAACATCATATACAACAATATATGATTGGACAAGAATTGTATGTTTCGCAAATAATATAGCTGATGCAATAATCATTATTTTCATAAAAGTTTTAAATTTATTAGAAACACATGTTCTGTATTTACTATTATCTTTTTGAATAAGCGCAAATAATATTATTCCCATAAAGAAAACATTATAAATATAATAAAACACAATCGTGTAAATAGTATAAGTGAAACCTAAGCCAAGAGTAAGAGCAATAAAAACAGGAAGTAATATTTGAAATGCTGCAATACCATCTGTAATCTCTTCGTTTCTATTATAATTAATATAATTTAGAAGATATGCAATCAAATATATAAAACATCCCCCAAGGATTGTTCTAAGACCTTGAACTGGAAGCATATCATATGGAATTAAATATAAAACTGAACCATATATATGCAAACATAGTCCAATAATTTTTAAAATTTTAGAAGCAATCTTCATAATGTTATTCTCTCTTTCAATTTAACTTATCTAATATCTTACTCAATTTATTAATAGGAAGACCCATTACATTATAATAGTCTCCTTCGATTTTTTCAATATATTTCGCAAAATATCCCTGAATTGCGTAAGCACCAGCCTTATCATAGGGCTCATCAGTATTAATATAATCTTCTATTTCTAATGTTGACATTTTACTAACATACACATTTGTTACTTCTAAAAACTCTTCTTCAAAATCTTCTTTTTTAACTACAACAGATGTATATACTTGATGAACACGTCCTTGTAGTGTTGTAATCATATCACGGGCATCATCTTTATTTTCAGGTTTTTCTAATACTTGATTATCCACGACTACAATAGTATCAGCAGTTATAATTGTGTCATTTGGATAATCTTTAAAAATAGCATCACATTTCTTTTTCGCAATCTTTAAGCTAAATTCAGTAATTGATTTGGCTTTCACGTTTTCATCTACATTGCTGACTACAACCTTAAAATCATAGCCACACATCTTTAATATCTCTTGTCTTCTTGGCGATTTAGAACCTAGTATCAACATATCTATTTCTTATTAAATTTCTGTTGATTGCACCAAGTCTTCATCACAAATTTATGTGAGAAATGTTTGACCAAGAAAATTTGGTTTTTAACCTTAGCACCAACTAAAGAAACATCTTTACCTTTCTTCATATTATTAATAGCTGCACTAACTACTTGTGTAGGAGTATTATAGGTATTGTAATATTTGATTGTATCATCTACAACTGCTGTATCAAAGAATTCAGTCTTTGTCCAATGTGGACATACCGCAATTACTTTAATACCTTTTTCTTTTAATTCCACATTTAAGCCTCTTGAAAAAGATAACACAAAAGCCTTAGATGCAGCATAAACATTTATATAAGGCACAGGTTGAAATGCTGATGTTGACGCAATATTATAAATATGAGCACCACTTTGCATATAAGGAATACTTAAATAATTCAATTTAACAAGAGCCTTATCATTTAAATCTATAAGACGCATCCAATCATCAAGAGGTCTGTCTGTGAATGCTTTAAAATAACCAAAGCCACTTGCGTTAACAAGGACCTTTATATTTGGTTTTTCTTCTTCTAATTTTTGATTTATTATATCAAATGATTCATCCTTTGTTAAATCAAGAGCCATTGGCACAATATTAACACTTACTTGATTTCTTAATTCTTCAAGCCTTTCCTTTCTTCTAGCTATTACCCATATTTCATCTATACTTTCATATTTAGCTGCAACTTGATATACGAACTCTTTTCCAAATCCGGAAGATGCACCTGTAATTATCGCAATATTTTTCATAATTCCTCCTATTTCTTATATTATTATAACTCATTAAAGAAAAATTTAAAAGACTATTTAGATATCTAAATAGTCTTTATTATCTTATTTATTAAGTGCAGCACTTACAACATCTACAATTTTTAATCTTTCTTCTAAAGATGGGAATTTCTTATTATATAATTCCATTGCCCAAATAATTGCACCTGTTGCAGGTGGTACTTGTAAAATATTAAATACACATTTCTTATTTAATAATTCACTTGCAGTCTTCTTAAATGTATCAACTAGTACTGGGCATTCTCCCTTAACATAAACAGAACCAGCAAGTACAAATTCTACTTCTTCATCTAAATTAAGATTATTTGCAGCACCAGCAGCAGAATGAGCAAGACATGCACCAATATCTTCTAGTATTTTTATACTAGCTTTATCACCCTTGTTTGCTTCTTTAAAGCAAGCAACTGTGAATTGATTATAATCAAAGCTTCTAAGATAGAATTTTTCACTGATTGCTTCCATAAGTTCGGATTTATCACTAATTCCAAGTCCTTTGAAAACAATAGGAGTTAAAGAAGTTTTAATTCCAAATCTAAAACATTCATCATATACTGCTCTAACAACTTTTCTTGAAATATGTCTTCCGCCACCTTCATCACCAGTAACCTCGCCAATACCACCAATTTGAAGGACCTTACCATTCTTATCTATAGCACTAGCAGATGTACCTGTACCATTGATTGAACATACGCCATAGCCCTTAGTAGTACCAACCTTAATACCAAGTGTTGAATCATTAACAACTACAAAGTTCTTAAAGCCAAGTGAAGCAACAATTTCATCTAATCTTTTTTGTTGTGATGGGATATCATCACCAGCAAGACCAAAGCATGCAGCCTTAACATCTTCTACCTTCACATTGTATTTAGAAAGTAAATTATTAATTGCGGCACCCATTACTCTTTTTGTACCATCAAAGGAATCGCTTAGGCCTTCATGAGAACATGTACCATCTCTAAGCATACCTATGAATTTACCATATTGGTCAAATAAGAAATAATCGGTTTTGGTATTACCACCATCAACTCCTAAAATATAATCCATTATTCTTCAACCTTTTTTGCATCTTTGAATTGAGGTAAGAATTCTCTATGAGCTTCTAATAAATCAAAGAAACAATTATATGCTTTATCATAATCGAATACAAGTGGGTTAACCATTAAAGCGTGCATTGCTTCTTCAACACTACCAGTCATAGCAGCTTTAACTGCATGTTTTTCATATTCCTTCATAGTATGAACTAATTCTTCAATGTTTTTGTTGCGATATGTTGTAGGGATAGGTTTAGCACCATCTTTACCAACAATAGCACTGATTTCAACAGCATCATCATCAGCCATCCAAGGAATAGCACCCTTATTTAATACGTTAACAACTTGAATATTATTTCTATCATTATAAATAGCATCAATTAAATTGATAGCAACTTCTGAATATCTTGCACCACCACGTTTACTTAATAATTCTGGTTTAGTGTGTTGTTCACTATTTTCATAGATCTTAAGAAGTTGTTCTTCAATTTCCATGCAAATTTCACCACGACATTTTTCAGCTTTTAAGCATTTTTCAACCATCTTATCCTTATGATAATAATAATTCAAATAAGATGTTGGAATAGCACCAACTGTTTGAACTAATTCATGAGAGAAACCTAAAGTAGGGATGTTCTTCATATTAGAAGACTCTAAGCCTGCATCAATAGCTTCTTGTAAATAATCTTTACCATTATCTTCGATTTTTGTAATCCAAGCTAAATGGTTAAGTCCTAGATATTCTACAAATGCATTTGGTAAATTCATTTGTTTTTTAATACCATCAATTGAGTTAATAGGAACATTACATAAACCAATCATCTTTGTGTTTGTGTAATTAAGTACTGCTTCAGCAATCATACCACTTGGGTTAGAGAAATTGATTAACCATGCATTAGGACATAATTTTTCCATTCGTTTACAGATATCTAAGATAACTGGAATAGTTCTAAGTCCTTTAAACATACCACCAATACCATTAGTCTCTTGTCCAAGTAGACCATACTTTAGTGGGATTTTTTCATCCTTTACACGAGCAGGAAGCTTACCTACTCTAATTTGTGCACATACAAATGTACAATCTTTTAATGCTTCATCTAAATCTTTTGTTAATACTACATTAGTATCCAATCCAGCATATTTAACCATTCTTTGAGCAAGTCCACCAACAATATTTAACTTTCTATCATCAATGTCCATTAGGTATAAATCCTTAACTGGAAGTGAATCCTTGTGATTAATAAATCCCTCCATTAACTCTGGTGTATAAGTTGAGCCAGATCCAATAATTGCAATTTTAATTCCGTTTTTCATTTTTTCTCCTGTCTTTCTTTTAAAATATTCGCTGAATTAATCATCAGCAAATCAATAACACAAGTTGATTTGATATTGAAATATTAGAAAATCATAATTCATATGAATTAATCATCACTTGAATTCATTTCTAATACTTCATACATCTTATCAGCATCCTGTGCCTTGACATTCTCTTTAACTTCTAATACTTTTACAACTAATTTTCTCTTAAAATACTCAATCGTAATAATATCGCCCTCCTTAATCTCTTTAGAAGGTTTGGCAACATTATTATTCACTAGAACCCTTTCGCTATTTGCTGCTCCCTTTGCAACAGTGCGCCTTTTAATTATTCTCGATACTTTTAAAAATTTATCTAATCGCATTATTCTTTATTTTCAGTTTCACTATTTTCTTGATTGTTGCTGTTTGTATCTTCTACCTTATTATCTTCACCATTATTAGAATTCTTCATTGCTTCTAATTGTTTACGATAAATTTCTTGAAGTTCAGCTTCTTTTTCTTTAGCTACCTTTTCAGCTTCAATCTTTGCTTTCTTACGTTCCCACCAATCAAGACGACCAGTGTTTACAAGCTCATAGATATCTTCTTTTGTTAATGTTTCAATTTCCATTAAGTGATTAGCAATCAATGCTACTAAATCCTTGTTTTCAGTTAAAACTTGTTTTGCTCTTTCGTAGCATTCATCAAAGATCTTTCTAACTTCCTTATCAATTTCAAGTGCAATTTGGTCAGAGAAGTTCTTTTCAGCCATATAATCACGACCTAAGAATACTGAACCAGTTTGTCTTTCATATTGAATAGGGCCTAGGCTACTCATACCATATTCAGCAACCATTGCACGCGCAATCTTAGTTGCTTTTTCAATATCATTATGGGCACCAGTAGAAATATCGCCAATAAATAATTCTTCACTGACACGTCCACCAAGTAAACCAGTAATTTCATCCATTAATTCAGTCTTAGTAGTTACAAATGATTCCTTATCAGGAGTCATCATTGCGTAACCACCAGCTTGTCCACGAGGTACAATTGTAACTTTTTGAACAGTTTCCGCATTATCAAGTTTAACACCTATGATAGCATGACCAGATTCATGGAAACTAACACGTTTCTTTTCTTCATCAGTATATCTTCTTGATTTCTTTGCAGGACCCATGATTACTCTATCGATTGCTTCATCGATATCATAAATCTTAATTTCTTTTCGGTTTTCTCTTGCAGCAAGTAGGGCAGCTTCATTTAATAAGTTCTCTAAATCGGCACCACTAAAGCCAGGAGTACGTCTAGATACATCTTCTAAATTAATTTTAGGAGATAATTTTTTATTTCTTGCATGAACTTTTAAAATCTCAACACGCGCATTAACATCAGGATTACTCATTGTGATTTGACGGTCAAATCTACCAGGTCTAAGTAAAGCTGGATCTAATACGTCAGGACGGTTTGTTGCCGCCATAACAATGATACCACTATTATCACCAAAGCCATCCATTTCAACCAATAATTGGTTAAGTGTTTGTTCTCTTTCATCGTGACCACCACCAAGTCCGGCACCACGTTGACGACCAACAGCATCTATTTCATCGATAAATACGATACAAGGCGCATTTTGTTTTGCCACCTTAAACATATCTCTAACACGGCTAGCACCAACACCAACAAACATTTCTACGAAATCAGAACCAGAAATTGAATAGAAAGGCACCTTAGCCTCACCAGCAACAGCTCTAGCAAGTAATGTTTTACCTGTTCCTGGAGGACCAAATAATAAGATACCTTTTGGAATACGCGCACCAATTTCATAATACTTTTGTGGGTATTTTAAGAAATCAATGATTTCCTGCATTTCTTCTTTTTCTTCATCAGCACCAGCAACGTCTGCGAATGTTGTAGTGGCTTTACGATTTAATTTAGCTCTACTCTTCGCAAAATCAAAGGCTTGATTGTTGCTTCTATTAGTATTTCTAAACATAAATACTAAAAGAAGGATTGCGCCAACTGGTAAAATAATAATTGAAATAATGCTTAACCAATCAACTGTAACTAATTCGCTATATTCAAGACTAAAATCAGCACTACCACTATCAATCATTTGCGCAAGCATGCTAACTGTCTCATCGCTTACAATGATTTCATATTTTTTAACTGTTGAATTAACCTTATATTCACCACTTAACACATATAATTTCGCATTACCACCATTTCCAACAGGTCGAGCCTCAATTGATGTAATGCTTCCATCATTAACATAAGTTATAAATTTGTTGTAAGTAAGCTCATCAGGCGTATTTCTGTGTCTCATGATGGCTACAAAAACACCAACACAGATCACAGCAACAAGCACGATCATTAAGATATCTCTTATATTACGCTTTGGAGCTTGCTTTTTGTTATTATTACTATTCATATTTTAATCACCTACTTATTTTCATAAATTTCTTTTTTCAAAACACCGATATATGGAAGATTACGATATATTTCATTGTAATCAAGACCAAATCCAACTACAAACTTCTTAGGAATGTTGTATCCGATATATTTAGGAACGACATCATTAATCTTTCTACCTTCAGGCTTATCAAGAAGAGTCGCAATTTCGATACTTCCAGCCTTTCTAGTCTTAAATTCTTGTACAACAGCATGTAAAGTCAAACCAGTATCAATAATATCTTCCACAAAAATGATATCTCTACCACTAACATCTGAAGATACATCTCTTAAAATTCTAACAACGCCAGTGCTTTCAACACCATTGTAGCTACTAACATCCATAAAATCTATTTGAATATCACAAGTAATATGTTTAATCAATTCAGCCATAAAAGGCACAGCACCCTTCAATAATCCAATCAATATTGGGCACTTTCCTTCATAATCTTTAGATATTCTTTTACCAAGTTCTTCACACTTAGCTACGATATCTTCATGTTTAACTAATACTTCTTCGATTGCTGGATGCAAGTTTTTCATTTTAATCTCCTTATCAATTCTATTTTTAGATTATATTCATCCATATTCTTAATTATATCGCTTTTCTTCACATTAAGAATAGAAATAATTTCTCCATTTTTATTTAAAAGTAACAAAGCTTTATCTTTCTCAATTTGACTAAGTTGTAAATCAATTAAGATATCTTTTACCTTTTTATGGCCACTTGATAGCTTCATTTTATCACCATCACGTCTACTTCTAATCACAAATGGAAACATATTACTATTATACCATATAATCTCAAGACTTCCAATATTAAACACATTATTTTTTTCAATATTATCTACTTTTTCAAACACAATATCATATTCATCATTTAATTGATATCTACCAAAATCATTAATTTCTAAATAAGTATCTTTAGATTCATATAAATAATAATTGATTCTAATCTCATTTCCATCTTTAATTAAAGAAATATCTTTATAATTGATCACAAAAGTTCTTTTATTAGAACTAATATCTTTCATTAATTCTAAAATAAAGCCTCGACTATAATGATATCTTTTCAATAAATAAAATAATATCTCTTCTTGTAGATACTTATCAATACATAAGAAATTATCTTGTTTAAAAGAAAAATGATCTTCAAAGACATCAATGTAATAATCAATATAATTATCTCTAGTTCCAATAATAAACCTATTCACAAATTCCATTTTTTCTTTAAAATTGATAAAAGCACTTCCAAAATCTTGATTTTCTTTAAATAAAGCACTCACAATATTATGTCTTATCCTATTTCTTGTGTAATCATCTTCACCATTAGATGCATCTTCAAAGAATTTAACATCATTCTTCTTTGCATATTCATAAATATCAGCCTTTAATACCTTAATTAAAGGTCTAATAATCATATAATCATTCATTTTATAAGCAGGATTAATTCCTATCAATGATTCTATACTCGAAGAACGCATTAAATGCATGAAAAATGTTTCTATGTCATCATTTAAATGATGGGCAAGCACTAAATAATCAGCCATTTCTTCTTTCATCACCTTATCAAAGAAATCATTTCGTAAATTTCTTGCATATTCTTGAAAAGAAGGGATATATTCTTGTTTTTCAAGCTCTAATACATGCAATTTATACTTATTTTTCGCATAATTTCTAATATATTCTTCTTCAATATCAGACTCAATTCTTCTTTTATGATTAACATGAGCAAGAATTATCTCATATTCATATTCATCTTTGAATTTTTCTAGAATATCTAATAAGACTGATGAGTCAACACCACAGCTAATTGCGAGCACTAGTCTTTTTTTATGTAAATCAAGCTTATATTCATCTAAAAAAGCCTTAAATTCATTTAATAAATTCATATTTTTTTCCTCAAAACCAATTTATTATACTACTTTTATCATATTTATACAAATATTTAATATTTTATTTCTTAATTTAATACTATTTTATTATATTTAACTAAAAATTATCATAAAAAATCTCTAATATTTTCTTATTATTTTATTAACTATATTTAAGATATATTTATTTATAATATTTATCCCTAAATTTATCTATTATTTTAAGCCCTAAAATTAGCCTATAATATCACTTTATTTTCAAATATTCAAAAATCAATTAAAAATACCCAAAAATTTAAACCTTAAACTTTAAGACTTAATTTTATTCTCAAAAATAAGCCTAAAATTGGCCCTTACATCGTTTTTCTTCTTTTTCACCTTTAGTTAATTGAATCGGCATCTAATATTTTCAAATCGCAAATTTTAAGACTAGGGCTATTTTTGCTGAAATTTGGGAATTCTTTTGATTTTAATTATCTTTTATTAAAAAAATATATCATTTTTAATACCAAATTTTAAGCTTTAAAAAAAGACCTAGAATTTCTAGATCTTTTCATGCATAAAAATATAATAATTTAAAATACTCGAACAAATCGCAAACACAAAGCCAATAATCAAAGAAATAAATCTATAATCAGCAATAAATAATACTAAATTAATACTAATTATTAATAAATATAATATCTTTAATATTAAATTTTTAGTATTTTTATTAAAAAGCAATAAAATATTAACTGCAATGGTATTATTAAGAAGTAAAAATAGATATTTTATTATGAAATCTTTATATAATAAATCCTTAAAATCAGATTTAATAAAGATAAATAAGTATATTAATAATAAATAAATTGAGCTGAAAATAAAGATTTTTATTAAAAATTTTAGGTGTTTTTTGTATAAATTATGTCTTGTTGTGCCGAGATTAATTTTTATTATGTCGTCATTTTTGTTAAAAAACGCTACAGAGGCAATCGAAAATGGCATAAACATATACAAAAATGTTACAAAATAATACTTATCACTAAATGAAAAATAAAGAATAAGGGCTAGTATAATACAGATATTTATTATAATACTTATTTTATGATATTTAAGAAATCTCTTCATATTATTTACCTATATCATATATATTTATTTCACTTGCTTTAGCATGTAAAGTCTTATCACTTAATGCTTCTTTTAAAACATAATAATATTCATCATTTTCATATATTAGATTCTTAATAATACTTATATGATTATAGTCTTTTTCTTTCTTTACTTTTAAAATCTTATCATTTTTATTTATTTTAAAACATCTATCCTCATATAAAACAATAAAATCATCAATTATATCCTCATATAATTTGATATTTTCTTGTTCAAATGATGTAAAAAAGATATTTCCTTTATGTTGAATAAAGTCATCTTTTAAGATATTCTTATCCAAATCCTTAAAAGCTAAATAAAATATTCTTATACAATATGTTGAAAGTGCAAATATATCATTAGATATACTTCGATATTTTCCAACAAATTCATATTTATCTTTTCTTCTTACATCAATTCTTAAATGTGTTTTTTTAATTAAAGAATTGAAATATGCTGAATCAAATACTTTTTGATAATCTTCTATCATCATATTTTCGATTCTTTTGCTGTTGAGATTATCCAAATATGCAATATTATTATCAATATATATTCTATTTCTTGCATAATTATCATTATCATATATTAATTCATCTAAATATGTGATATCAGACTTATTAATACCAGCAATTATTTTAGAAAAATCATAAGCTATTTCCTTACTTGCGATAATTAATGTGTTAATACTAGTATCAATATCTGCATTTATCTTATATTTATTCAATTGTAGATCATTTATTTTAATCATATTATCACCTGTGAATATTATACTATAAATCAAACTAAATAAAAAGAACTTAATTTCAATTTAAATTAAGTTCTTTATTTTTATTATCCAATTGAACCTTCCATATTTAATGAAATAAGTCGATTTAATTCAACAGCATATTCCATTGGTAGTTCTTTCGCAAATGGTTCAATGAAGCCCATAATAATCATTTGCATAGCATCTTTTTCACTTATTCCTCTACTCATTAGATAGAATAATTGTTCATCAGATATCTTTGATACTGTTGCTTCATGTTCAATTTTGCTTTTAGAATTCTTAATAATGTTAACAGGAATAGTATCACTTTTAGATATTTCATCTAAGATGATTGTATCGCATTCAACATGACTCTTAGAATTAAGTGCATTCTTGCCGATATTTACAGTACCTCGATAATTAACAACTCCACCTAATCTACAAATTGATTTAGATATAATAGTAGATGAAGTGTTCTTTCCAATATGAATCATCTTAGCACCAGCATCTTGATATTGACCCTTAGACGCAAATGCGATAGAAATAGTATTTCCTCTTGCGCCATCGCCCTTTAGGATGCATGCAGGATATTTCATATTCAAACCTGATCCAACATTACCATCAATCCATTCCATTAACGCATTCTTTTCACATAATGCTCGTTTTGTAACTAGATTTACAATATTGTTACTCCAGTTTTGAATAGTAGAATATCTACATGATGCATCATCAGCAACATATATTTCAACAACAGCCGCATGAAGTGAGTCCTTTGAATAAATTGGGGCAGTACAGCCTTCAACATAATGAACGCTTGCACCCTTATCTACAATTATTAAACTTCTTTCAAATTGGCCCATTTGTTCACTATTGATTCTAAAATATGATTGAAGTGGTTTTTCTAACTTTACACCTTCTGGTATATAGATAAAGCTTCCACCACTCCATACAGCACTATTTAGTGCTGCATATTTATTATCAGTATAAGGTACAATTGTCGCAAAATATTTTTTAAATATTTCAGGATATTTTTTTAGTGCTGTATCAGTATCACAGAAAAGCACACCTTGTTTTTCTAATTCTTCCATATTATGATGGTATACTGCCTCAGATTCAAATTGAGTTGTAACACCAGCTAAATAATCTCTTTCAGCCTCAGGTATACCTAATTTCTCAAAAGTGTCTTTAATTTCTTCAGGTACATCATCCCAAGACTTAGAAACACGCTCAGATGATTTTATGTAATAAGTATAATCATTAAAATCAATGAAGTCTAAATTTGGTCCAAAATTAGGTTGTTCCATCTCCACAAATTTGTGATAAGCCTTAAGTCTAAATTCTAACATCCAATCAGGTTCACCCTTAAGTTCAGATATCTTTCTTACAATCTCTTCTGATAAGCCCTTACCTGTATCAACTACAGTTTTAGCATCAGTTTTAAAACCATATTTATAATCACCGACAATATCATTTATTTCTTTTTTATGTTGATCATTCATTGTCTTCACCACTTACATTGTCGTAAAAGGCATGCCAAGGAAGGGCAGCACATTTAATACGTGCTGGGAATTTAGAAACTCCTTGATATATTGATGCCTCATCAAGTAAATCCAAATCAGCATCTTCACCTTTCAACATATCAAAAAAGTTTTTCGATATCTCTTTAGCCTCATCTACTGTTTTTCCTTCAAGTACAGAGCACATTACTGATGCACTTGAACAGCATATTAAGCAGCCTTTACCATCATGTCTAACTTCTTTAATTTTATTTCCATTAAGTAATACTTCAACTTCAATATCATCACCACAAGAAGGATTACGTTTATGCATTAAATTTCCTTCGCCTTTTAATCCTTTGTTTCTTGGATTCTTATAATGGTCTGTCATTACTTCACGGTATAATTTTTCCATATCATAATTCATATAATCACCTAATTAAATTCCTTAAAGAAATCAATTACTTTTTTAACACAATCTGCTAATTTATCAACATCATCAAAGTCATTAAAAATTGAGAAGCTAGCTCTAACTGTACCATTTAATCCTAAATATTTTGTTAGAAGTTGAGCACAATGATGACCTGCACGCACGCAAATATTTTTCTCATCTAAAAAGCTAGATGCATCATGAGGATGAACACCCTTCACATTAAATGATAAAATTGCTTCATCAAAGGAATCATTATAAAGCTCAATTCCATCTATATTTCTAAATTTTTCTTCAATGTATGCACATAAGGCTTGATTATGTTCAATGATTTTATCATAGCCAATACTTGATATAAAATCAACAGCTTCACCAAGGCCAATAACCTCTGCGATTGCAGGAGTACCCACCTCAAAACGATAAGGGATATCTTTGATATCTACTCTATCTTGATATACTTCCTCATTCATATCACCACCATAATAAACAGGCATCATTTTTTTAAGATGTTTTTTCTTACCATAAAGTACACCAACACCCATTGGTCCAAACATCTTATGACCAGAGAAGCATAAGAAATCGCAATCTAATTCTTTGACATCAATTGGAAAATGTTGAATTGCTTGAGCGGCATCTACGATAACTAGCACATTATGTTTATGCGCAATTTCAATAATTCTTTTCATATCTACCTTATATCCAAGCACATTACTAACATATCCAAGTGCAATAATCTTAGTATTCGAATTGATATAATCTTCGATTTTATCAATATCTAATCTGTTTTTATCATTAAGCGGAAGGTATGTTAATTTTAAACCTATTTCCTTTGATCTAATGAGCCAAGGAAGTACAGATGAATGATGCTCTAAAACAGATGTTAAAACCTCATCGCCTGCTTTTAAACTATCCTTTAGCATCAACGATAGATCATTTAATGATTCACTTACATTTTTAGTAAAAACTACTTCATTAAAATCAGCATTGATGAATTTAGCAACTTTTTCTCTTGCTATATCATATGCATTGGTAGCATCATAGCTTAGTTTGTAAACACCACGATGAATATTAACACCATAATTTTCATAATATTCATTCATTTTATCCAAAACACATTTAGGTTTTAATGATGTGGCACCACTATCTAAATAACATAAATCTTTATTATTTGTAAGTATTGGAAAATATTTCTTACAATCACTTGCAAACTTTTTAACTTCACTTCTATTCATTATCTCATCTCCAATTTCTTGGCTATTACTTCTTGAATATAAGCAAGAATCTTTTCGTCATTTATTTTTGACAAGTATGGATTAAAGAAACCATACACAATCAATTTCTCAGCATCATATCTACTTAAGCCTCTACTCATTAAATAATAAACATCTTCTTCACTGATTGCACCAATTGATGCACCATGGCTTGCCATACAATCAAATTCATCGATATATAAAAGTGGACATGCTTGCATAACTGAATATGTATCTAAGATAATACCCTTTGATGTTTGATGCATGTTAGCATTTTTTGCACCTCTTTTAATATATCCACAAGTATCCATATTTAATGTTGAATCATTTAAAACAACACCATAACCTACTAGTTCTGATTTTGTTTTCTTTTCATCGTGGTAAATATTATAATTATTCTTTTGTAGCTTAGATGATGCATTAATACATGAATTAGAAACATAAGCACTTGCTTTTTCACTATACAAATAAACATTACTTATATTCTCTGATTCTACTTCATTGATATTTAAATCATTGATATATAATTTTGCTTTATCATCTAAATAATAATTATTATATTCACATACCTTATTTTCATAATTGTTGAAGGTATTATTCATAACTTCACATTCATCATTTAAATTATAATCTCTTAAGACCTTACAATCCTTTTGGCATGATAAGAAGATATGTGTTAAATTTGCTTTTACACCACGTTTAAACACATATGAGAAATTTAAATAAGCTTCATCATCATTTAGATATATTAATTTTAAATTAATATCTTTTTTGATATGTACATAATTATTAAAATGAGCCTTACTTAATATCTCTTCTTCAACATCTGTTCTTTTCTTTTTACAGACATCAAAACTATCGATATAATTATCAACTTCTAGTTCAACTTCATCTTCATTAATATTGCATCTAATTGCTTTTCCATCATTGAAGATAATATAGTTATCACCATCATTGATAAAAGAATATGCTTTTTCTTCAAATTCTTTAAAGTGCTTCATTATTTTCTCTCCTTAGGATTTAAAGCACAAGAACCTAGTGATAAGCTTTGTTTACGAGTGGCTTCAGTAACAATACCTAGTTCTTCCTTGATCCAATCATAACCTTCATTATCAATTTTTTCAATTAATTCTACTCCACCACTTTTCACAATTCTACCATCAAGCATAATATGAACGTGAGTAACTTTGATATAATCAAGTAATCTTTGGTAGTGAGTAATAACTAAAGATGCAAAAGTATCACTCTTCATATCATTCACATTTTCACCAACGATTCTTAAAGCATCAACATCAAGGCCTGAATCAATTTCATCTAAAATCGCAAAGTGAGGTTTCAACATCTTCATTTGAAGAATCTCATTTCTCTTCTTTTCACCACCACTAAAGCCTTCATTGATATATCTATGTGGTAAATCAGGATTCATTTTTAAATCACTAACTGCTTTATCCATATCTTTAATGAATCTAAATAAAGAAACATGTTGATCTTTATCAAGTCTAGCATCAAGCGCTGATTTGATGAAATCAGAATTAGTAATACCAGGAATCTCGTTTGGATTTTGCATAGCTAAAAAGATACCTTTTTTACTTCTTTCATCAACACTCATTGCAAGTACATCTTCACCATCTAAAGTGATAGATCCTTTAGTGACAGTATATTCAGGTGAACCCATAATTACACTAGCTAAAGTACTCTTACCAGTACCATTAGGACCCATAATAGCATGCATCTCTCCTGTATTTATACTTAAATTTAAACCTTTTAATATTTCTTTTTCTTTACCTGTTTCGTTATCAATAACAACAGCATGTAAATCTTTAATTTCAAGTTTCATATTACTCTCCCTTAATTTATCAATATATTCATATTATAACACTTTTTAAAATATAATGCATCTTATATGATAATTTTAAAGACTATTTTAATATCATATAGATTTTCAATGAATAATATGATATAATTATTATATACAAAGTTGGACTGAATTATGATTTCAAAACAAATTTTTAGCAACTTAATATTAAAACTATTCGCCTGATTGTAAAACATACAATCGGGCTTTTTTTATTTTATCAAATAGGAGGAAAAATATATGATAAACAACGAAAAACACTATGATTTAATAAAATTTGAAGACGGAGATTTTAGTTTGGATGTAAAAGTATCGCCTAATGAAGATACTGTGTGGTTATCGCAAAAAGAAATGTCCTTATTATTTGATGTTTCAACAGATAATATTGGTCTTCACATTAAAAACATACTTAATGAAGGGGAATTGGATCCTTCAACTACCGAGGAATCCTCGGTAGTTCAATTTGAGGCTAATCGTCATGTAAAACGCACAATAAAATTATTTAACCTTGATATGATAATTTCTGTGGGATATAGAGTAAAATCAAAACGTGGCATTATCTTTAGACGATGGGCTACTTCTACATTAAAACAATATTTATTAAAAGGCCATGTAATTAATGAAGAAAGATGCTTATCTTGTACTTCTAATATTTTAGATTTACAATCTAAATATAAAGAAATAGAAAACAAAGTAAATAATTTAAATGAAATAGTATATTCAGATAATAATAAACTATTTTATGAAGGAGAAATATTAGAGCCTTATTCTTTCTTAATAAAACTTTTCTTCCTTGCTAAAAATAAACTCACAATTATAGATATGTATGCAGATAGTTTTTTATTAAAAATGCTTGAAGAAATTAAAATCCCTATATATATTTATACATCTTCTAACTCATATCTTAATAATATCGATTTGAAAGATAATATTCATCTAATCAACACTAACGTATTTCATGATCGATATATTATTGTTGACGAGACAGTTTATATGATGGGAACATCATTTAACAGCATTGGTAAAAACGATTCACATTAACGAACTTAAAGATAATAAGGAAGATGATCTGTTGAAAAAATAAGAGATGTTATATTAACATCTCTTATCTTATTAATTGCCTGTATATTTAGTGTTATAAACTATTTGAACACCTTCTGGTATTACAAATGATTTACCTTCAATTGTTGTATTAAATTCTTCTTCATTACCATCATAATAAATTTTCTCTAATGCAGAATTATCTAATATTTCAAATTTGCTTCCCAAGTCAAAATCATAAGGCAAATATAATTCTTTGATTAAAACATGATTATTAGATCCCCTATATATTTGACAGTTCAACAATGGAATAGAACTTTCGATATTATCAGGAATAACTAATACTCCGTTTTCAGGTACATAATTTATTGCTGTTATTGTAGCATAGCCATATTCTCTAGTATATGAGAACATTTTTTGCGAATAAGCTTCTAATACAACATCTTCTGTAATAACGGTATTATAAGATACAGGATTACCTGTGCTTTGTATACGCCATGATGAAGAAGAAACATATTTTAATTTATATTTAGAAACATAATCTTTTAGTCTGGGTCTAATTCTTCCACTTGCAATCGTATCACTTCCTACATCATTTCCATCCACAATATATTTTACATTAATTAGTTTATCCGCAAATTTAGGATTTTCACGTAAAAATATTGTATAGGTATCTTTGTCAGTTTCAATTACAAGCGTATAACTTTCTTCCATTTTATCTGTTTCAAATACTCTATTTACATAAAATTCTACGATTCTCTCTGGAAATAGGTCAAGATATTTTACTGTTGAAGATCTAATAGTAGGATAAGCTTTATATTCTGTTTTAGATTCCCCTATTAAATAAACCTTATTTATATTTAAACTTATTGATTCTTCACCATGATTAATCAAATGCAAAATAAGTGACATAGTAGTTTTGCCATTATGGGGCGTAATATTATTATATATTATCGGCATGAATTCTATGTCTCCTACTATCATACCTTCATCATAACATGTGTTTTTAGGAAGTTCTTCGTTTGCATCGGTTTTATTATCTGAATCTTTTTTACAAGCAGATAACGATATCAAAAATATAAAAACTGACAATATTAAAATATATTTCTTACACATATTTAATTCCTCCCGTTTTTTAATCAAATTGTGAATAATATAATTCACTATAAAAACCATTATTATTAAGTAAAATATCATGTGTACCTTGTTCTATGATATTACCATCTTTAACAACAAGGATTAAATCAGCATTCTTAATAGTTGATAATCTATGTGCAATCATGAAACAAGTTTTACCCTTCATTAGTTTCTTAACAGCTTCACTAATTATTTCTTCAGTTCTTGTATCAATATTACTTGTAGCCTCATCTAATATTAAAATCTTACTATCAAGTAACATCGCACGTGCTATTGTCAGTAATTGTTTCTGACCTTTAGATATATTAGTACCACCTTCAGTTAATATTGTATCATATCCATTGGGTAAGTGCATAATAAAATCATGAATTTTAACTTCTTTACAAGCTTTGATTACTTCATCTAATGTTGCTTTATCATTACCATATGATAAATTATCATAAACAGATGCTTCAAATAACCAAGTATCTTGAAGTACCATTGCGTAATTTTTACGTAAGCTACTTCTTTTAATATTATAGATATCATTATCATCTAAAGTAATCATACCTTCATCAATATCATAAAATCTCATAAGTAGATTTACAATAGTAGTTTTACCTGCTCCTGTTGGACCTACAATTGCAACTACTTGACCACTATTTGCGTTAAATGATAAATCCTTGATAATAGTGTGTTCTTTGCGATATCCAAAATATACATCTTCAAACTTAACATCTCCAATTGCATCAACTTCTATTGCATCTACCTTGTCTGCATCTTCTGCTTTAGCATCAATTAGTCCAAATACACGCTCACCAGCTGCTAAGGATGTCTGGATATCTACAAAGATATTTGCGATTTCATTAATTGGACCCGAGAATTTTCTTGAATAGCCTACAAACGATCCTAAATCGCCTAATTTAAATCCTTGATAGATATTTAATATAGCTCCAAAAATAGAAATTAAAGCTAAAGATAAATTGTTGATGAAATTAACTCCAGGTCCTGTAATAGAACCATAATATTCAGCCTTATATGAAGATTCAGTTGATGTTGTATTATATTCATCAAACATATCTAAAATCTTATCTTCTTTACTATATGCTTTAATAGTATTAGCACCAGTTATCATCTCTTCAACATAAGCATTCAGCATTCCTAAATCACTACTTCTTTTTCTAAACAATGGCTTAGTTTTCTTAAGCATTAATCTTGTAAACAAAAGCGATAGTGGGATTGTAAACACAAACACAAGTACTAATAGTGGTGAAATAGTAAGCATCATAATAAATGATACAGTAACAGTAATAATACTATTTGCGATATGTATTATATCTGATGATAATGATGTATTGATTGTATCAATATCATAACTCATTTTAGATATAATATCACCTAATAAATTAGTATCAAAATAAGATACAGGCAGTGCCATCAGCTTATTAAATGCATCTTCTCTCATCTTGTAGACAACACGCTTACCAATATATATCATTAGTCTTGATAAGATGAATGCTAAAATACTAGAAAGCACATAAAAGATTGCCATTAAACTAGCATAATAAAATACAGCATCAAAATCAACATATTTACTTCCATCCACATTTTCCATTTGCATAGCGTTAATTGCAAATCCTAAAAGTTTAGGTCCAATAAGCGCAAATGCGTTAGAAGATATCGTAAGCACAAATGCAAGTAATATTAACCACTTAAATTTATACATGTAATCCCAAAGCCTTTTTAATGTATATTTCATATCTTTAGGCTTTTGGCTATTACCACGTTTCATTACCATAGAGGCGCTACCTTTAGAATTCATCTTGCACCTCCATATTTACATTATGTTTATTAACACCCATTTGGGCATTATAGATTTGTTGATACTCTGCATTAGTCTTCAACAAATATTCATGTGATCCATATCCTGTAACCATACCGCTATCTAACATCATAATATAATCACAATTCATAATTGAAGAAATTCTTTGACTTATAATGATATTTGTAGTATCAGGATAATTTTCTTTTATTTGATGTCTAATAATACTATCAGTTTTATAATCTAAGGCACTAGATGAATCATCAAGTATTAAAATACTTGGATTATTTGCTAAAGCACGAGCAAGGAGTAATCTTTGTTTTTGGCCACCAGATATATTATTACCCTTTGGAGCAAGCACAAAATCAAATCCTTCTTCTCGATTATTTACAATAAAATCATAAGCAAGGCTCACTTTAGATGCTTTAATGATATCATCATTATCTACACCTCTGTAAAAATCAATATTGTTTTTGATAGTATCGTTGAATATTGTATCATTTTGTAAAACCAGTCCAAACTTTTCTCTTAAATCTTTTTTATCATATTCCTTAATATTTTTGCCATCTACAAGAATACTACCTTTAGATACATCATATAATCTAAGAAGTAAATTAATGATTGTCGTTTTACCAGCTCCAGTTGGTCCAATAATGCCTAGTGACTGTCCTTTTTTTAATTGAATGTTAATATTATTTAAATTATATCTATTTACGTCAGATGTATTTAATTCCTCTTTTTTATTATATTCAAAATAAACATCTCTAAATTCGATATAATAATCACTACTATCATCACATTCTTCTCTTTCAAGTTCAGGATTTAATTTAAATATATAATCAATTCTAATCGCAGATGCATTACTCCTAGAATATATCACAAATATTCTTGTAATTGATAACATTGCATTTAAGATAATTGTGAAATATGAAGTGAATGAAATAACTTTACCAATTAAAGTATCACCACTTGATATTCTATATGCACCAAACACAATAACTGCAACAAGCCCCATATTTAAAATTAAATTCATAATAGGAGACATTGATGCCATTGTATATCCACTTTTAAGTTCATAATTTATTACTTCTTTATTGACTTTACTAAATCTATCTTTTTCATATGCTTCTTTAGACAGAGCTTTAATTACTCTAATACCAGTAATATTTTCTCTAATTACACGTACTAATTTATCAAGCGCCTCTTGTACCTTAGTAAATAGTGGCAAGCTTATCTTAGATACTATTATTGTAAGTAATACCACAAATGGAAGTGTTGATAAAAGTACTAATGTTAAAATAGGGTCCATTGTGAAAGTAACAATAATACCACCAATTAATAATATTGGTGCACGCACACCAATACGTTGCATCATACCAACCATATGATGAATATTATATGTATCTGTTGTCATTCTAGATATTAATGATGGCATTGTAACATCATCTAATTGTTTATTTGACAAAGATTCAATCTTTTCAAATAAGTCGTGACGAAGTGAAGTAGTAACTTTCATAGCAACATAGCTTGCCATTCTATTCGCAATCACATTAAAAGAAAAGCCAATAGCACAGCATACAAGCATGATAATACCATATAATATTACTCTGTTTAATTCTTGTGTCGGTATTACATCATCTATTATATATGACAATATATAAGGAATAGCAAGATCCATTAAAGTACCAATTATTTTAATGATCAAACCAATTATCATTCGTACTTTATATATACCAACGTACTTAAATACTCTTCTCATGGCTTTTATCTCCTTATGTTTAAAAGTATACAATAATTAATTACATTTTTCAATACATTAACTAGTATTATCTATATAGATAGCATTATCTATATAGATATGATATAATTAGACATAGAAAGTTGTGATATATATGAAAACAAAAATAATACTTAAATTACAACTTAATATCAAAATAGACCTTGTTGGATAAACAACAAGGTCTTTTCTTTTTCATAAAAAAGTAGGAAATGAATATGAAAAAAGAAGAAACTAATCAATTTTTAGAAAAGGATTATTTTAATGATTTACAAAAGATTAAAGAAACCATTAAAATAAACCAGCACAAGGCAATGGTTGTTGTTAATAGTGTTATGATTATGACTTATTATAAAATAGGTACTATCATCAATGAAAGAAAAACTTGGGGTTCCAAATATATTCAGAACTTAGCTAATGATTTAAAAGATTATGGTACTAGTTATTCATTTAGAAATTTAAAATATATGTCTCAATTCGCAAATGAATTCACAATTGATGAAATTAGGCAACAAGCTGTTGCCCAAATTCCTTGGGGTACTTTAGTAACTGTTATTATTCCTAAATCTAAATCTCATGAAGAAATGTTATTCTATATTAATGAAACACATAAAAATGCTTGGTCAAGATCAATGGTACTTAATCAAATAGAACTTAAAGCTTATGAAAGATCATTAATAAAACCATCAACTACAGATGTTACTAAATCTGATGATTTAACTAATGAATTATTTAAAGAAACATATGTATTTGATTTTTTAGACAAAGAAAAGATAAAAACAGAAAAAGATTTAAAGAATCAAATGATTGATAATATCATTAAATTCTTGCAAGAATTAGGTCCTGGTTTTTCACTTGTTGGTAAAGAATATAAATTATCATCTCCTACAAATGAAGAATTCTATATTGACCTTTTAATGTATCATGTTAAAATACATGCATATGTAGTAATAGAAGTAAAACTTACTAAATTCAAACCGGAACATTTAGGTCAATTAATATTTTATGTTAATGCAGTTGATGCATTAGAAAAGACAGATTTAGATAATAACACAATAGGCTTATTATTATGTAAAGATGCAGATAAGTTTGTAGCTGAAACTACTTTAAAAAATACATATATGAAATTAGGTATTTCTAAATACAAATTGATTGAAGAATTACCTGCATATTTAGAGAAAAGATTAAATGAAATAGAAAAGGACTAAGTAAAATATACTTAGTCCTCATTTATTAATCTTCTTTTCCGTATAAACTATTCCAATTAATGGATTTAAAGAAATTAAATTCTTTTTCTATTTGGCCAATATTTAGTGCAACTTCTTTTCTTAAATCCTCTTCCTTAAAGTTCAACTGATTTTCGCCTAATTTCATTTTTTTAATATTCGAGTATAAATCACCATGTTCATAACTATAACCAATTTTTGTGAATGCATTATCTTTTTGTATCTGGTAATTGCAATCAAATTTTTCTGTTCCGGTGTAATAGTATATGATAATAGTTTTATAATTATCACTTGCTGACTTGATATCCCTCAAATATCGATAAAATGAAACTTTATTGCTATAATCTTTGTATCTTACTTCAAAAATAGTTCGATTCGATATTTTAATAAAATCACCCTCATATAAATTGTTTTCTTTATAATAATTAATTATATATTCTTCATCTTTTATTACATTAAATTCTTTTTTATATGCTATGTAATTATTATCATTATATAGATTAATATATACAGTTGCTTTCTCTTCATCTGTTAATATGATAGGAAAATCTTCTATTACTTTATAATTATCTATATTGTCTACAAGTATAAAATCATCAATATCATAAGCTATTCCTGCATATAATACATCAATTCCTGTTTCTTCACATTTAATTTCTATTCTATTATCTTTTTTACAACTCGAAAGTAGAAATAAAGATAATGTCAATATTATTACTATAATGATATTTTTCTTCATAATTATCCCTCGTATGCTTCAAAATACAATTGGAACAAGAAATTAATTTCATACATTTTAGCTTTGAAATTTGCTGACTCTTCTTCATTTTTAATTTGCACTTTTGTATCCATATATTCTTCATCCCATTCATAACCTGAATATGAGAATTCTCTACAATATGAAGAACTTACGCTAGTCGTAATAGTATTGCTTGAACTTACTTTAACATTGTAAGAAATGTATTCACCTTTGTGGTCTTTATTTTTATTATTATAAGATAATACATATCTCTTATTTAAACCTTCTGTAGATACAGTAAATGCATATTCATCTGATATATGAATAATAGTTGAAGTACTATGTTCAATTAAGCCTTCTTTTTCCATTTCTTCTATCATTGATTTAGCATCTCTTACTTTGTTGTATTTTTTATCATATATTGCTTCATTATTACTTGCATCTTTGATTACATAATGTATTGTTACATCACCTGTTTGAAAATATATAATTTCATTATTAGGACTTATTTCATAATCGTTAGCATCTTTGATATTCTTTATAAATGAAGATACATTATATGCTCTACCAACATATAATCTATCTCTTTTTATTTCTTCATATATTGGAGCTGTTTTATCTTTCACAATTATTTTTCTATAAAGTGATGATATGTATTTACCATTTTCATCATATATTTTATATTCAATTTCATACTCGCCTTCCATATTATTAATTAAATTACTATATGGAACATAAGTATATCCGCTTTCTAAATTCAATCCTTCTTCAACATATTCATCGCCTAGTTCTAATTTTACTTTTTTACGGCCTATTAGTTTATTCTTGCCACAAGATGATAACAGCAAAACAAAAATAAATATGACTACAATCAACATTATATTAAATAATCTTACTGTTTTATTATTTACATGTAAGTCCATAATATCACTCCTTTATTTTATTAATATCTATTGATGTCATTATATCATAAGATATTTACCGATTCAATGATTTAATATAAAAAGGACTAAGTAAAACACTTAGTCCTCTATATTTTTATTCACCTTCTTTTGTGAATTGATTCTTATATTCTTCAGAAAAATCCATTGTTAGATAACGTTGATACATAGTATATCTTCTTTGAGCTTCTTCTTTATTAACTTCTAATAATTCTTTAGCTTTTTCTGGATTTACTTT
>JAEEHM010000064.1 GCA_016280895.1 Bacillota bacterium | reverse complement strand
CATCGTGATATCTTAAACAAATATAATTTTAAGACACTTCATTTTAAGAATAGCTTAGGTACTGATTTACATATTGATTTAGTGGAAAACCATATTTGGGGTGGTGGTGGAGAATATACCCAAAATGGTATTTATTTCTCACCTAATATGCCAACTGAAGAAGTTTTCACTATGCCTTCAGCATATGGTGTTAATGGTAGGGTTTATTCGACTAAACCACTTAATTATCAAGGCCATTTAATTGAGAATTTCTATCTTGATTTTAAGGATGGTGCTGTTGTTAATTATCATGCTGAGAAGGAAGAAGAGGCACTTAAGGCTTTACTTGAAACTGATGATGGTAGTATGAGACTTGGTGAGGTTGCGCTAATTAGCTATGATTCGCCAATTTCAAATATGAATATATTGTTTTATAATACATTATTTGATGAAAATGCTAGTTGTCACTTAGCACTTGGTAATGCGTATACAATGAATATTAAGGATGGATATAATTTAAGTCTTGAAGAATTGAAGAAAAAAGGTTATAATTCATCTATGATACATGTTGATTTTATGTTTGGTTCTAAAGATTTAAGTGTCATTGGAACTGATCATGATGGCAAAGAAGTTGTAATATTTAAAAAAGGTAATTTTGTATTTTAGATAAGGAGGGCATATGGAAGCAAGTCTTGAAAACATCAATAAAAAAGCTTTTGGAATTAGTATCTTAAAAAAGATAATTGTTGTTGTATTCTATTTTTTAATGATGAATGTTATTTCTACACCATTACTTCGCGCAATTTATAATGCGAATACTGGGATTGATCAGAATCTGTTTTCGGCGATTGCCCAATATATCGTGTATATTCCAATTTTAATTGTTGCAATAATTCTTTGTAAGGATGAAATCAAATATGGCTTCAGCGCAAATGCGAAAATGAAATACATACAGCCACTTGTTTTTGTTCTTATTGGTGTAGTTGCTTGTTATTTTGCGAATTATATTGGTTCATTTATTTCTTCACTATTTTCATATGGTGATAATAGTGCTAATCAAGAAGCTATTGAAGAAATATACCTATCTAAATATGGTCTATTACTTATCTTAGATGTTTGTATAATCGGACCTGTTGTTGAAGAATTAATATTTAGAGGCTGTATTCAAAGAGGATTAGTTAAATTAAGAATTCATCCAATAATCGCAATTATTATTACATCTATCATTTTTGGTTTTATCCATGTATTTGATGCTGGTGATTATACTCAAGTATTCCCATATATCTTTATGGGACTTGCATTAGGTTCAATCTTCTATAAGAGTGATAGTATTGTAGAAAGTACTATAGTGCATATTTTATTAAACACAATCTCTACATCACTTATCTTTGTGTTACCGATAATACAAAATGGAGGATTCTAATGGAAAGAATTGCGAAATTTGCGCGTGTTAGCTTTAATCAATTCAAGAAGGATATGGCTAAATTTGAATTTAGCGAAGAAGAATTAAAAAAGATATATGATAATATCAAATTACCTGCACGTGCTACTAAATATAGTGCTGGTTATGATTTCTTTTTACCATTTGATATCAATCTAAAAGCTAATGAAAGTATTGCGATTCCTAGTGGAATAAGAGCTAAAATTGATCCTTCATGGGTCTTACAGATATATCCAAGAAGTGGTTTAGGTTTCAAATATCAATTATCACTTGCTAATACTGTTGGTATTATTGATGCTGATTATTATAATGGGGAAAATGAAGGCCATATTATTATTAAGCTTGTTAATAGAAGCGTAGATAAGCTTGATATCAATTTAGAAAGTGGCAAAGGTTTTGCGCAAGGCATCTTTATGCAATATGGTATAACAGAAGATGATGATACGAATGATGAAAGAATTGGTGGATTCGGTTCTACTAAGAAATAATATAAGAAAGAGAGTGTTCATAATTGCGAACTTTCTCTTTTCTTTTTCTAGGATTTATGCTATAATTAAGATATATAACAGGAGTAGATATGAAGAAGTTTTTATTTATATTAATATTATGTATATGTTGTTTTTTTATTGCTGCTTGTAAAAGCGAAGTAAAGGATGAAATTAATCAAGAAAAGATTGATGAAGTTATCGAAGCAATTGATCTTTTACCTACTAAGGCTAAATTAAGTGATGAGGCTGCTATTAATTATGCATCTGATTTATATAATGCGTTAAGTGAAAAAGAAAAAGCACTTGTTAGTAATATTTCTACATTAAATGAAGCATTAAAAAGATTAGATTATTATCGTAATGAAGAAGAAGCAATATTAAAGGTTGTAAAAAATGCAAAAGCATATTTAGAAACATCAATTCCTAATTATGTCGATTACAAAACAACATCAATTACGCTTCCTAATTATTATGAAGGTGAAACTGAATATGAAAAATACACAATAAATTTCACATGGATTAGTAGCAATAATAATGTAATCAACACAAATGGTGAAGTTAAACATGATAGTATTGATACTAAGGTTACTTTAACTGCAAAATTGAATACAAGAAAGTTAGCAAATATTGAAGATTTCAGCCTTGAGGTAAATGTGGGAAGAATATCATTTAAAGACTTAAGTAAGGGCCATATTATTAGTGGCTATTTATATAGTAGATATCCTGGTTTTAATGCTCTTGATGTTAAAACATTAGATATCGTAAATATCTGTTTTGCAAATATTATTGAACAAGATGGTAATTTCTCTGTTACTACTGCTGGAGTTAATTTCATGGACAAGGTTACGGAACTTAGAAACCATGGTATTAGAGTAGTATTATCTATTGGTGGATGGAAAGACAATAAAGAAGAATGGGAACCTTATAAGAATGCTGCTGCAAGTGAAGCATCAAGAAAACAAGTTGCTAACGCAATTCTAAAGATTTTGCAAGAGCATCATCTTGATGGTGTTGATATGGACTGGGAATATCCTTCATCTTCTGATAAAACAAATTTCACTTTGTTTATGAAAGAGATTAGAGATACTTTAAAAGCATATAATAAAGATTATTTAGTTACTGCTGCTATTCCTGCTGGTACTTGGATTAGCTACAATTATAATTTGAAAGAATTAAATAATGTGTTAGATTATTTCAACATTATGTCATATGATTTAGATGATGGCAGCAAAACAAGCCATATGTGTGCTTTAAATAATTCAACATATGCTGCAACATCTGCATCAGCAAGTGTTGATTACTTAACTAAAAATGGTGTTTCAAAATCAAAGATTATTATTGGTGCTGCTTTCTATGGTAGAATTTTCTATGATGTAAAATCTACTAATAATGGTCTTGGTCAATCATATTCATCTAAGAAGAGTATTTCCTTTACTGATATTAGTTCTAATTATCTTAATAAATCAAATGTGAAGAGATATTATGATTCTACTGCACATGCATATTATTTGTATGATAGTACTAATCAAGTATTTATTTCATATGATGATCCTGATGCTATTAAGGATAAGTGCAATTATGTCATTGAAAATGATTTGGCTGGTATTATGTATTGGAGTTATACTGATGATATGACTAATACTTTAATGCATGCTTTATATGATAAACTTGAAGATATGAAGAAATAAAATAAGAGAACGGTAGTTTGAAATAACAAACTATTGTTCTTTTATTTTTGTG
>JAEEHM010000063.1 GCA_016280895.1 Bacillota bacterium | reverse complement strand
TCTATGTGAAAAAAGCGCTATTTGGAATCCCAAATAGCGCTTTTTCTTTAAACACCAGTTTATTCAAAGGGGTTATTAGAAAAACACCACTTTGTTCGTTGCCTATTTTTCAAAAAACACCACTTTGTTCAAATTACCTTTATTTTTACTTATTTTCTTTTTCACTAATAGCACGTGCCACCTTAATACCATTTGCACCTGCTTGTGCAAGACCACGTGTAATACCAGCACCATCTCCACCAACATATAAATTATGAATACATGTTTCAAAATTAGAATCTGCTTCTACTCTTTCTGAATAGAATTTAGCTTCTACTCCATAAAATAATGTATGATCATTAGCTATACCAGGTGTTACAGCATCTAATGCATATACCATTTCAATTAATGATTTCATAGTATTGTATGGTAATATTAAACCTAAATCACCAGGAACAGCTTCTTTTAATGTTGGTGTTACAAAGCCTTCCGCAATTCTTTTTGCAGTGCTTCTTCTACCTTTAATAATATCGCCAAATTTTTGTACAATAACAGCGCCACCAGAAAGCTTATTAGCTAAATGTGAGATTTGACGTGCATATTCATTAGCATCTCTAAATGGTTCATCAAATGTATGTGAAACAAGTAATGCAAAGTTAGTATTTCTACTACCTAATTGTTCATCATGGTATGCATGGCCATTACACAACATTATACCATTCCAATTTTCAATAACGACATGTCCACTTGGATTTGAGCAGAATGTTCTTACTTGTGTACCTACTGAAGTATTATAGATGAATTTACCTTCATATAGATTCTTATTTATTTCATCCATAATAATATCGTTTGTTTCTACTCTAACGCCAATATCTACACGATTGTTTTTGACTTTAACGCCATGTTTTGTAAGAGTAGCTGCTAACCAATCAGAACCACCACGGCCAATACCTAAAACAACATATTTAGATTTTAATTCTTTTCCTTTAACAATAACACCACATGCTTTATTATCACTTACTAAAATATCTTCAACAGCACTACCAAATAAGAAGTCAATTTTTTCATTTAATTCTTCAAATATACTCTTTAATACTTTTAAATTGATTTCAGTACCTAAGTGTCTAACTCTACTTCTAAGTAATTTTAAGCCAACTGCGATACCCTTCTTTTCAATTTCTAAGACTGCTTTAGTATCAGGATCAGTGATTTCAGTTGGAGCACCATGTTTTAAATTTATTTCATCGACATAATTGATTAAATCTAATACTTCATCACGATCGATGTATTCATCCATCCATCCACCAAATTCATTAGTGATATTGAATTTTCCATCAGAATATGCTCCAGCACCACCAAAGCCTGATGTTATGGAACAAGCTGGTTTACAACCACTATTTCCATACATATCTTTTGGACATTGAGTGATTTTCTTCGCTAAAATTGGGCAATTTCTATGATAAATATCATTACCCTTATCGATTAATAATACCTTTAGATTAGGACTTTTTTGCATCAACTCGTAGCATGTGAAATAGCCCATAGGACCAGCACCAACGACGATGACATCATATTCTTTATTTATTTCATTAACATTTTTTATAATCATAATTTACCTTTTATTCCTTAAGATTGAAAAAAGCCTAAATGGGAAACACTTAAGCTTTTTTAAATCTCTTATTCTAATTCGATATTATGATATACGTTTTGAACGTCATCATCTTCATCAAGCATTTCCATAAAGCGTTCGAATTTTTGTTTGTCGTGTTCATCTTCAAGCTTTACATATGTGCTTGGAGTCCATGTAGTATGATCTTCTAGATAATTCATTTCTGGATAATTTTGATCTAATACATCTTTTACTTTTCCATATTCAGTAGCAGGTGCAAAGATAGAAATAATACCTTCATCTTCTTGAACATCTTCGATATCACAATCATTTTCTAATAACAATTCCATAAAGCTATCTGGATCACTTCCTTCAAAACTGAAGATAGCTTGATTCTTAAACATATGTACAACACTACCACTAGCACCTAAATTTCCACCAACACGTGCAAATGCAGTACGAATAGCAGTTAATGTTCTATTATGATTATCAGTTAAGCAATCAATAATCCACATTGAATTTGCAGGTCCAAAGCCTTCATATCTTTCAGGATCGTAGTTTTCACCAACTCCACCCTTAGCTTTTTCAATAGCCTTTTTAATAGTATCAGCTGTAACTTGTTCTCTCTTAGCTTTTTCAATTTCTTTCTTTAATGCTTGGTTTACAGAAGGATCAGGGATACCAGATTTTGCGGCAACATAGATTGCACGACTCCATTTAGCGTTTAGTTTACTTTTTGCAGCAGCTGTTTTAGCCATTGATGCTGCACGAACTTCATGTGCTCTTCCCATAAATATACTTCCTTTCTTACATCACATAAATTTTTACAAGTTATTATATCACAAAAATGATAAAAAGTAAATAAATTTCTACTACTTGAAACTCATTTTCTGCTTTTATTTATTTTCAATCATTCCTTCATCCATAAAATCATATGGACTAATATCTTTTTCTATTTCATTTTCTAGCACAATCTTATCAAAAGCACTATCAGCATCCAAAATTGCGTTTGGATTATTGATTAAAGTTTTTATGCGCTCTTGTAATTTTGTATGTCTTTTTTCTTCAATCGATACAATACCTTTTCTAATAGCATCAATATTACCAAGCATAATTAGATATTTCTTTGCTCGAGTAATTGCTGTGTAGATCAATTTTTTCTTAAGCATAATATAATATTTGAAACTAAAAGGTACAATGACTAATTTAAATTCACTACCTTGAGCTTTATGAATAGAAATGGCATAAGCTAAACTTATATCATCAAGTTCATCAATTTCATATTCAACATCACCAAAATTATATCTAACCTTAAGTCCTACAATACTATCATCTTTTTCAATAAAGCCATTAACATAACCAATATCACCATTCATTACATTCTTTTCGCTGCGATTCACAAGTTGAATGACCTTATCATACATACGATATTTCTTATTACCGTACACAATTTCTTTATCATTAAGTTTAGTTTTCGGATTAAAATGTTCCTGTAAATGGTGATTAAAAGCATCTATTCCAACGCTTCCCTTATACATTGGTACTAATACTTGAATATCATTAACAAGTATTTCTTTTTCTTTTAAATAAGCTTCAAAATTATCATCATCGCCATCATGTAAATGCTGTTGATTCAAATATAAATCGATTGTTTTTAAAGCAAGTGAGATGATATTATCATCACTACATGCAATAAATTTTCTATCCTTCTTTAGTTCTTTCAAATCAGGAGGTAAAAAGCCTTGATTAATATCATGAGCCAAAGAAATAATTGTGCTATCTTTAGCTTGACGATGGATTTTAGAAAGCTTTGTTACAGATACTTCTTTTGATAAAATCAAATCATTTAAAATATCACCGGCACCAACAGCAGGTAATTGGTCACTATCACCCACAATAATGATTCTCGTATCATCACTAATCGCTTTAAATAAATGATAAGCTAAAGAAATATCTACCATACTAAACTCATCGATAATGATAATGTCAGCATCAACATTATCAACAGTAAATAAATGACCAGTATAACCAAGCAGTTTATGAATAGTAGATGCATCATGATAGCATAATTCTCTTAAACGTTTCGCAGCACGACCAGTTGGTGCTACTAATTTAATACGACTATTGATAATATCTTGCTTTTCACTTGGCATTAGGTTCTTATATATTTCAATGATTGCTTTTACGATTGTAGATTTACCTGTACCAGGCCCACCAGTAATAATTGAAATATTCTCTTTTAGTGCATTAATAATTGCTGCCTTTTGCATCTCATTATATTCAATATGAAAATCTTCTTCTAAATGAGAAAGTTCATACAAGATTTTATCATCGCTATATGGATTATTAATCTCTTTATTTAAATGTTCCACAATTATTTTTGCGATTTCATTTTCTTGAAATGCAAGTCTTACATCATATACATTTTCTTCATTATCTACTAAGATCTTTTTATCGTTAGCAAGCTCATTTATATAAGAGATAAAATCATCATGATCAATAATATTTTCATCTTTATTCGCAATACGGCAACATTCAATGAATAAATTATTTTTATTCATATAAGTATCACCCATATTATAAATTGCTTCTTCTAAGGTATTGATAATAAGAGCTTTAATACGATATGGGCTTCTCTTATCAAGTCCCATCTTTAACGCAATTTCATCAGCTCTTAAAAAACCAATGCCTTCCACCTTTTCAATTAAGGTATAAGGATTTTCTTTAACAGTAGAAATAGCTCTTTCACCAAGTGCTTTGATTATTCTACTTGCCATTTTTAAGCTTAAGCCTAAGGATAATAATTCAACTAAAGATTCTTCTTCTTGATAATATTCTTTTAAAGTATCATAAATAATATCTTTTTGTTTGTTGGTGATATTCACATTATCAAGTGCAGCTTTGTCTTTTAAGATTTCCTTTAAAGCATCATCACCTAATTCATCATAAACCTTTTTTGCTATTTTCGGTCCAATTCCTTTAAATAAATTAGAAGATAAATAAGCTACAATTCCATCTTCAGATTGAGAAATTGTTTTAACAGTTTTGTCACTTCTAAATTGAAGTCCATATTTTGAATATTCAAATTTACCACTAAAGTCATATGATTGATCAATAAAAGGAAGTGTCGTAAAAGTAGAAACGACTACAATCGTATTTCCATAGAAAGAATCATCTTCAATTTCTTGAATGATTCTATTCATTGTTTCATTACTAACTTCAACTCTTACTATTCCGTATCCGTTTTCTTGATTATAGTAGTTTATCTTTTTTACACTTCCTTGAAATTCCATATATACTCCTAATATTTCCTTAAATCATCATTCATATAAACTTTATCAATAGTGCCACCACCGACCAAATAATCGCCCAAATATAAGGCACATTCTTGTCCTGGTGTTACTGCTCTTGATTTAGATGGATATGATACTTCTAAATATTCATCATTGAATTTCTTTACCCATACTTCAACATCAGCTTGACGATATCTAAATTTAGCAGCTAATTTTACTGTTTCATTATTATCAAGCTTATCTTTAATATCTTCTTCTAATATATTAATGCGGTTAATCAAACAACGATTAGAATATAAATATTCTTGGTCATCACCTTGACCAACAAGAAGCACATTTTCTTTCGCAATCTTGCCAATTACAAACCATGCATCTCCTGGTCCACCGATAGCAAGACCATGGCGTTGACCAATGGTATAATACATAATACCATCATGTTTGCCAACAACTTTTCCATCTAATGTCTTCATAAGTCCTTCTTTTGCTGGTAAATAATTCTTCAAAAATTCTTTGAAATTTCTTTCTCCGATAAAACATACACCAGTAGAATCTTTCTTATTAGCAACATTGATATTATTATCAGCTGCAATCTTTCTTACTTCCTTCTTTTCTAAATCACCAATTGGAAATAAGGCTTTTTCAATTTGGCTTTGTGACAATTGACATAAGAAATAAGTTTGATCCTTATTCTTATCAATCCCTTTCAGCAAATGATGTTTATTACCATCATGAATTATTCTTGCATAATGTCCCATCGCAATATAATCACAGCCTAATTTTTCTGCTTCTTTTAAGAAACATTTGAATTTTATTTCTTTATTACATAAGATATCAGGATTAGGAGTACGATAATGTTTGTATTCATCTAGAAAATATGAGAATACATTATTCCAATATTCATCCACAAAATCAACACGATGTAATTTAATACCGAGTATTTCTGCTGTTTTTAAAGCATCCATATAATCTTTTTCTTGTGGACAAACATCATTAAAATCATTAGGATTTCCTAAAACATCATTGTTCATGAAGGAATCCCAGTTTCTCATAAACATTCCTTCAACTTCATATCCTTGTTCTTTTAATAATAAAGCAGATACCGCGGAATCAACTCCACCCGATAATCCTACAATTACTTTCTTTTTCTTTTCCATAATTATGCCTTTAATTCAAAAATAAGATTACGTAAGGCCATTGCTTCTTCAAAGTTAAGTTCTTTAGCAGCCTTATACATATCTTTTTCTAATTTTTCAATTAATTTCTTCTTTTCTAATTTATTCATATTATTGATGTCACTAAAATCAACTGTAACAGCTTCTTCTTTATTTTCATCTAATTTCATTACGATGCCATCGCTTATTTCTTTTACGATAGTTTTAGGAATGATATTATGTTTCTTATTATATTCTTCTTGAACCATTCTACGGCGCATTGTTTCTACGATAGCATGTTCCATTGATTCAGTGATCGAATCAGCATACATAATGACCTTACCATTTTCATTTCTAGCAGCACGACCAATAATTTGAATTAAGCTTGTTTCACTTCTTAAGAAGCCTTCCTTATCAGCATCTAAAATACATATTAAAGATACTTCTGGAATATCTAGGCCTTCTCTAAGTAGATTTATACCTACCAAACAATCATATTTACCTTTTCTTAAATCCCTAATGATTTCCATTCTTTCTAGAGATTTAATCTCTGAATGTAGGTATGCAACTTTAATATCTAATTCTTTTAAATATTTGGTTAGTTCTTCACTCATCTTGATAGTCAAGGCCATTATTAAAACACGTTCATGTTTTTTAATGCGACTATATACTTCTTTAACTAAATCATCAATTTGACCTTGTGATTTTCTCACTTCAACTATTGGGTCAAGTAATCCCGTTGGTCTAATGATTTGGTCAACAATAGCACCACTTACCTTCTTTTCATATTCTTGAGGTGTAGCACTTAAATAGATACATTTATCAATTTTATCTTCAAATTCATTAAATCTAAGTGGTCGATTATCTAAAGCTGATGGTAATCTAAAACCATATTCCACTAAATTTTCTTTCCGACTTCTATCGCCATTATACATACCCCTAACCTGAGGAATAGTAACATGACTCTCATCAACAATCAATAAATAATCATCGCCAAAGAAATCCATCAAAGTATAAGGAGTTTCTCCTTCACCACGTAGTGATAAATGTCTGGAATAATTCTCAATTCCACTGCACATTCCCACTTCTTTTAGCATCTCTAAATCATAACGAGTTCTTTGTTCGATACGTTCGGCTTCTAAGAATTTGTTATTATCTTTAAAAAATTGAATTCTTTCTTTTAATTCTTCTTCAATTCTTCTAATACCTTCTTTTAATTTTTCATCAGATACATTAAAGATACTAGCAGGATATAAAAGAATTGAATCTAAGGATTTTTTAGCTTTATATGTGATAGCATCAATTACTTTAATATGTTCTAATTCATCATCAAAGAATTCAAGTCTAATCGCTTCATCTCTTTGTGTTGAAAGTATTATATCAACAATTTCACCCTTTACTCGAAATGATCCTCTTTTAAGTTCATAATCATTTCTTTCATATTGCATCTTAACTAATCTTTCAAGTAATGCACTTCTGTTATATGTAGTATTTGTTGATAAAGCTAAGATATTTTCTTTATAATCAATGGGATCACCAATACCATAAATACAAGAAACAGAGCTTACTACAATAACATCATCACTTGTCAGTAGGCTTGCAACAGCACTATTTCTTAGTTGATCAATATCATCATTAATTGATGCATCTTTTTCAATATACAAGTCTTTACTTGCAACATAGGCTTCTGGTTGATAATAGTCATAATATGAAATAAAATATTCTACCCGATTATTCGGAAAGAAGGCTTTTAATTCAGCATATAATTGACCAGCTAGTGTCTTATTATGTGAAAGAACTAAGGTTTTCTTTCCTACTTCTTTTATAACATTCGCAATGGTGAAGGTCTTACCTGTACCAGTAGCACCTAGTAAGGTCTGTCTTTTCATGCCATTTTTGATATTTTCACATAATTTTTTAATTGCTTCTGGTTGATCACCAGTTGGTTTAAATTTAGTGACTAAATCAAACATTGTTTTCTCCTTATTTATGATATGCTTTATTATTAATAATCATCATTGAACGATAGATTTGTTCAAGAAGAATCACTCTCATTAATTGATGAGGATAGGTAAAACGTCCAAATGATAAGTGCATATTACTTCTTTTTATCACTTCTTCACTCAAACCATTAGAACCACCAATCACGAATGTTAAAACGCGTGAATCAAAGGTATAATGATTCTCAATAAATGCAGCAAGCTCAGTACTTTCTAATTCTTTTCCCTTAATTTCTAAGGTGATTAGATAGTCATTGTTATCTACCTTATCTAAAATATTTTTGCCTTCATCATTTATATTTCGATTAATATCATCAAAATTTACTTCTTTGACTTCAATTAGATTTAAATCGCACATTGTGCTCAATCTTTTTGTGTATTCTAAAATAGCATCAGTGAAATATTTTTCTTTGATTTTACCAACTGTAATGACCTTAATTTTCATTATTTTTCACCAATACATCCATTAAGTCAAGTGCTTCAAATTGTTTCGCAATCACAAATTTAGGTAAATAATCACCTTCAATTAAAGACATTACTGTATCAATCGCAATTTCTTCTTTATTGCATTCCTGTGATAAATGCGCAAGCACTACTTGACTTATTTTTTTCTCCTCTAATAATTTATTTAAAACTTCACCACATGTTATATTAGAAAGATGTCCTTTAAATGATAGAATTCTTTGTTTTAAAAACCAAGGACGATTACTTTCATTCAACATCTCAATATCATGATTAGCTTCTATTATTAAAGTATCTACTTTAGATAATAATTTCATATAAACTAATGGTACTAAACCAGTATCAGTAACATATGCTAATGATTCTTTTCCACTTGAGAATATAAAGCCGTTACAATTAACTGCATCATGGGATAATTCCATTGTGAATATTGTAATATCATTAATTAGATATTTCTTATTATTTTCAATATATTGGACTTTAATACCACTAAAATCAAAATGTTTTTGTTTAACTAAATATTCTAATACATCCTTATTTATATATAAAACTGCATTAGTCTTATGTAAAAATGGCATCAAACTTCCTGTATGATCGCCATGATCATGAGTAATCACAATTGCATCAATTGTGCTTAAATCAATATCCACACGCTTTGAGAATTCTTTTAAAGTGATTCCAGCATCTAATAATATACGAGTTTTATCACTTTCAATGTATGTGATATTACCACCAGAACCACTTGATATTACTTGAAATTTCATATGTCTTATATCCTTTTAACTATTTATTATTATACCATAATATACATCCATTTTCAATGAAACATATTTACAAATTATAATTATCTTTTTCACAAAAAAGTGATATAATATTATATAGGGAAATAAATATTATATAAGAAAGAAGGATTTATTAAATGAAGCTTTTTAAAAGATTATTTATTGTAATTGGGATAATTATTTTAATAATTTTATTAATCTTAGGTATTGTAGTTGCATTGATTTATGATAATTCTTATAAGGACAACAAATACAAAGAATACTCTAATGATTTAAATTATGAAGTAAATTCTATTGCGTCAAACGCTTTAAAAGACACAAAAGAAACTAAAATTGTGGATGCATCATTAAGTGAAGACGAGATCAATTATTTACTTCAAGCACTTACAAACACTTTAAATGAAACATTTAAAGATAAAATGACAATTAGAGGTGCTAATCTTGAAATAGATGAAAACGCAAATATGCAAGCATCAATTCATTTCAAGGTCTTAGGCTTCCCATCTTCTTTAAAAGGTGGTTTCACATTCAAAGATGATGGTGATAATATTTACCTACAAATCAATAACGCAAGCGTAGGTAAATTAAATGCGAAAAGAGGCTTAATATCTACTCTTGCTAAAGGTGTATTAAATGAAGATGATATTAAAGAAGATTTAGATAAAAAAGGAATCATTATTGACCTTGATTTACAAAACTTAAAAGTCAGCATCAACAAAGACCAAGCATCTGAAACAGTCTTGAATATGATGAAAGATGATCCAAATAAGGATTTATATGCATGCTTAGTTGATATTATCTTTGAAAATGAATTAATTAAAATCATATCTTCTAACCATGAATTAGGTCTTGATGCTCACTTAGAAAAATTAGCTTATGATTCAAGTACTTTTTATGATATTCCTTATTCATTTGATTATGATAAAGTAAAAACTGATGTTGAATCATTACTTGATAATAATATTATTGATTATAAAAATTGTGGACTTACTTTTGATTATTTAGTAAGAGGATGGAAAAATGTAAGTAAAAAAGATGAAGAAGGAAAATATGACTTCATCAAAGAATTAAATTTATCTTCAATTGGTATTTATTCTAACACAACATATGATGGTATATTAGAAGTACCACAAAAATCAATGTTGGAAATCATTTCTGAACAAAGCCCAAGCATTCATGATTTATTATCTCCAAGCTTAGATATTAAGATTTATGAAGATGATTTCACAAACATCTTATTCTCTACTGGTGCTATTGGTATTTCTTATGCTTTCTCACGTATTGAAAATGATAAGCATAAAATATCATATTTATATTTAGAATCAATATATGCTAAAATAAGTGATGATAAATTAGAAATCATCATCACTGTCAATATTAATGGTTATCAAATAGCCTTAAAATGTGTCGCAAACGCAAGTGGTTCTGATGGACTACAAATATCTACTGATGTTACATCAGTAGTACTTGGTGAAATCAATTTAAAGGATGATCAAATAAGCGCAATTCTTAATTTCTTAAATGAAGCACTAAAGGATGAAGAATGGATTGGAGCAGATAGTATTAATAAGAAAATCAATTTCAATTTTACTAAATTACTTACAGATAGTCCTGTATTTAATGCTTTAGTGGAAAAATCATCTTCTACAGAAGTTGGTTTGTATTCTTCTTCAACAAAGGGCTATATTAAGATTTCATTATCTGGCTTATTATAAGAATAAAGCACCTCAAATGAGGTGCTTTTGCTTTATAATTTTGTTTCTTTCACAATAAATTCAATAATATCTTTTTGAAGAACAGTCATATGTTCAACATCATTTAAGAAATTAGCGCCATTACATAAGAAAATCATACCGCCTTGATCATTATATAACATAAAGCTTCTAAGTCCATATGCATTTCCAAAATGGCCATATAAAGGAGAAATTGTAAATTCATCCATGATTATTAATTGAAGTCCTTTCTTCTTATAAGTTGGATCTGCACATTTACCTTCCCAATTTACTCTTTCCATTTCTTCTACTGTTTCTTCATTTAAAATTCTAATATCTTTATATATTCCCTTATGCATTAAAACTTGCATAATCTTATATAAATCAAGTGATGATATGTATAAACCACCGGCAACACCACGATAATTATCACCTAGTGGATAGCGTAAGCATTGTACTTCTTTGAATTTATCATAGTCACGGAATAAAGTAAAGCCTGTTGTTTCTGGATTATATAAATAATGGCTAACTAAACGATCTGGATATTTTAAATCTTCTAATCTAAAGCCACTATGAATAGAAAGTGGTAATAATACTTCTTCTTTAATATATTCAGTAAAATACTTATTTGTGATTTTTTCTATTACACAAGCCAAGATTCCACAACCAAGATTAGAATAATCAAATTCTTTACCCGGTTCAGTTTGATTAAATGATTCATTGTTTTCTAAAATATCTTGTAGTTTAATATAATCATCAGTAGCATTAGCCCTATCATACACATTATCATTAATACTAGATGATTGACTCATAATCATTCTAAGTGTAATTTTAACAGTTGGGAAGTATGGGTTTCTCACAATAAAGCCCAAATATTTAGAAATATCTGCATCAATATCAACTAGTCCCTTATCTTTTAATTTTAAAAGGCCAATAGCAACTACTACTTTAGAAATTGAGGCTATACGATAAATACTATTCTTTTTTGTTTTTTCTTGCTTTTCTAAAGATGCAAAGCCTGTAGTACAAGCTTCATAATTGCCATCTTTATCACAAACCAATACATTTGAACCAACCATATTGTATTTCGCAATAAATTTTTTGTAATTTGATTTAAAAATAGGATTAATTATTGTCATTTTCCACCTCTTGACTTATTATACCATAAAATCTTAAAAAAAGACTAAATCATTAAGAATAATCTTTAAAGAATTATCTTTTGATTTAGTCTATTTTTATTATTTAATTCCTGCAGCAGTAGCTTTTGCATCTAACTTAGCTTGATCTTCAGCTGATAATGCATTGTATGCACTAGTTGCAAAATTCTTAAGTGCAGTCATAGCGCTTCCTGCCACATTGTCATAAGCTGTTACGCCCTTAACACATGCTAAAGCATCTAATAATCCTTCTAAGCCTTCAGCGTTACCATCTAAATAATTTGCTGACGCAAATGATTTATAATATGTATCTTTGAAGTAGCCAACATAATCTTTAAGTAATGACTTGAATTCATCACCATCAGCAAGGCTAACTTTAGAAGCATTAATCTTATCTAAGAAGTCACTCATGTAACATAAATGATAATATGTAGAGCTTACATAATCACCAAATACCATTGAATAACTTGCATTTGAAGTTTGTGATGCTTGGCTATAAACTGTGAAGTATGTTGAAAGTTGAGTGCTAACATAGCTTGCATTATCGCCAGCATATTCTTCAAGTAAAGCATAGAATTCATCAAATGATAAGCCAAAGCCTAATTTTTCATTTGCTGCTTCAATCTTTGCTTTTAAGTCAGCAGTTCTCTTTTCATCATTATCTTCTTTTGCTTCTTTATAATCTTTATATAAAGTTGCAAGTGCTACATAATCTTCTTCATTTGCTTCGTTCTTATCATATACATACATTTGAACATATTTGATGTCAGGAATTTCAGTAAATACCTTATCACCATCAGCATTTGTAGTAAAGTAAGCACTTAAATCAGAAGATTGATTTACGTATACATGAAGACCAAATGTAGTAGCTAAATATGTATTAGTACCATTGTTGTTAACAACAGATTCAGCACTTGTTTCTTCATTATAGTTCTTGTATTCAGGAGCTGTAAATGTATGATCATAGATAACAACATCACTATTGCTTCCATCAACAACTAATTTATCTAATTGACTATTCCAAATTTGACGAACAGCATCTTCAAATTCTGAAACCATTGTACCAGTTGTAACTGTTAAATCTTCACAAGTTAATTTGAAGCCCATTGCTTTATATTTAGCAACATCAATACTTGCAAGTGGAGCAAGAGCACCATCTTTATAGTATTCATATTTATAATCAAATAGATAATCAACAACTTCAGTTCCGCCTAATGTTTCCTTAGTATAGCTTATATTTGGAGTAGTGCCATCAGTAAGTGGAAGTGGAGCATTATCAAATGCAGTAACAATTCCATTTAATACTGTTGAAATTTCACTTTCATCAACTTGTGCAAGTAATGCAAGAACTGCATCATATAATTCTTCTGCAGCAGCAAGTTGTGCATCAGTCCATTTAGTAGGATCTAAGAAGTTAGAACTTGAATTGTTCTTTTCGTTCTTTTCAACATCTGGAAGAGAGATTAATAAATGAATACCTTTTGTATTGATATATTCACTTAATGTCTTACCAGCATATGTTAAATAAGCTTTTTCCCAATTTTCAGCTGTAACTTTAGAAACATAGTTACTATATTCAGTAATGATTTGTTGATTAATGAAGAATAATTTTAAATCATCTACATTATTTAATCTTACATTATAATATGTTGCATAATAATCATTAATGAAGTTCTTCCAACCATATGAACTTGGATATCCATATGATTCATAATAACCAACTGAGAAATAGTACTTAACGTTTTCAACATAATTGCTAACATTTTCATACATCTTCTTAGCTTTGTCATTATCTAAAATGCACTTAGATAACTTCTTACCACTTAAATATTTATTATAATCAACATATTGATTGAATAATTTACCATCAGCATCAGCTGCTTCTAAGAATACCCATTCATATTGGATTAGGTCAACTGTAGCATAAACTCCATAATAAGGAGCAAGTTTAGCCCATAAAGCATCAACTGTGATTTCTTTCTTAGTACCATTTACTTCATATGAAGCTAAAACAGTCTTGCTTGACTTCTTATTAGCTTTATAATCAGAAGTATAATTAGCCATATAATTAGCTTCTAAGATTTCATCATAGAATTTGATGTTGTTTGCTAATCTTAATTTAGCAATAGCTTTCTTAGTATAAGTAGCAGTAGCTTGATCTTCTAATAATTCATCTTTATTATCAAGGTAAATTTGAGATTCATAATACTTCTTACCATCTAGATAATCATCCCAATCTTCAACATCATCTTTTTTATCTAAAATTAAATAGATATAATATTTGCTGTTAGATGAAATAATAGCATTTGTGTAAATTTCAGCATTTTCAAATGTTGAAGAATCAGAGAATTTATAGAATTTATTAGAGCTTGTTCCCTTAGAATATAAACCTAATGATGTTAATTTAGATTCAGTGTAATATAACTTACTATTTTCATCATAAGTGGCATCAGTTGCACTTGGATCATAATCAGCATTTGTTAATTGTTTGCTTGCATCATATTGATTATTTTGATTATATAATTTAACAATAATATCCTTAACTTCTGCTTCTGTTAATTCATAAGCACCAGTTCTTGAATCTGGGTTTTCCTTTGTTGCAAGAACTAAACCAGTCTTTTCAGTTGAAGTTTTAGCAGCATCTTTGTTGTATAATTCTTCATCTGTAGTTAATAAATTATAATAATCATCATCAGTAATGACAGTAGTATCACCCTTAGTAGTGAAATTATAAGCAGCGATTAATGCTTTATCTTCAGCACTAGCACCAGCAAAATCTGTTACACCATAGTGGAACCATCTATTATCACCACTAGCATTTTCAGCAATTACAACACCATATTGTAATAATGCTTCTTCAGCTTTTGCTTGTGAATCAAAGCTTGTGATAATTGCCCAGAATTTAGCATAATTATCTTCTTCATAAAGCTTTTTGATTGCATCTTCATCTAAAGCACCATTTAAAGGTTCTTCAACTACTGCAGGTTCACTTACCTTGCTTGTGTAGTAATCACTCTTCTTAGGTTTTGAACCATCCTTAGTGTTCTTCCAATCAGCTAAAGCTTCTTCATAATCACTAACTGCTTCTAGATAATCATTGTATGCTTCTAAATCTTCTAAATATTGAAGATAAGCTTTGAAATCTTCTTCATATTCTTCTTTGATTAATTTTTTAGCATAATCAGTTCTAGCTTGTTCTAATGCATAATAAGCATAAACCTTAGAATTTGTAGCTACCTTTAATTGGTAAATCTTTTCACCATCATCATCTAATTTATCTGCACCATTTTCTTGAACATAATAATATTCATTACTATCATTCTTATAAGAGAATTCAGATACAGCACCTTCGAAACCATAGCTATATTTTAATGAATCTACGAATTCTTTGATTTTTTCATCAATCTTTTCGTTTAGATATGTACGGTATGCTTTGCCCTCTTTATGTGCTTCTACTTTGAAAGTATCTTCATTTGTTTTGATATAAGAATCTAATGTAGAAGAGAAAACAGCTTTTGCGATTAATTCAAATACATCATTTTCATTAACATTGCTTACATAATCAGCAAGTAAATCAGCATCAACTAAATTAAGAATTTCATTTACAGTAGTACTTGTAATAACACTTTGTTCAGAAGATGTTCCTCTTAAAGCATTATATACTTCATTTCTACTTAATTTAATTTCAGTTCCATCAGCTGTTGTATATGTAATGAATGCTTCTTTACCATAAGTTTTATCAGAAAAGCCAGGTACTTTCTTAGCACTAGTCACAATTGCGCCAACGATAGCAGCAATTAAAATGACTACTAATGCAATTAATATTGGTAAGATACGTTTAAATATTGATTTACTATTCATATCTATCACTCCTTAATCAACTAAACCAGCAGCTGTAGCAAGATCAGCAAGTTCTGCTTTATCTTCTGCATTTAAAGCATTATATTGAGCTTTTGCATATGTGCTTAAAGCACCCATAACTGCTGTGAAAGTTGTTTTTTCAGCACTGTACTCATTACCATAAGTAAATAATACATCTAATACATTTTCATCGCTTAAGTCGAAATCTTTAATTGCAAGAACGGCATTTAATAAGCTTTCAACTGCAGCTTTATCACCATTTGTGAATGCTAAATAAGTTAATGAACTTGTAGCATTATCAATTGATGTTTCAACTAATTTATTCATAACATCTTTAACTGTTTCACTTGCTTGGAAATTAGCATTTAAGTTAGCAAGTAATGTCTTAAACATTTCTCTATTAGCATAAGTTGTTGATGCAAAATTGCCATAAACTAATGTAGAATTACTTGAAGAATAAGTTGTGAACCAATTTGTTACACTTGCTTTATAATAAGCAGATGTATCAGAATCAGCATAATTCTTTAAGTAAGGTAAGAATGCATCAAATGTTGGGAATTCAACATTTAATGAAGAATCATTAATATATTTATCAACAATCTTCATAATTGCTTCTTTTGCAGCATCTAAGCCTTCATTATCTTTTAGTGCATCTTTATAATCACTATATAAATCACTAAGTGATACATAATCATCTTCGTTTTTCTTTGATTGATCGTATAGATACATTAATACATATTGAAGTTCAGGGAATGCAATAAATGCGATTCTATCATTTACATATGTAGTGAAGAAATCTTCAACATCTGTAAATGCACTTACATCATCAAGAGCTAATTTAGTCTTAAATACATCTAAAATCTTAGCTTCACTAGCAGTCTTATCATCAGCCTTAACCCATTCAGCATATAATTTTTCGAATGATTCAAAGCCAGCATCACCAGCATGTAATTCTTCATAAGAAGCCATTAAAGCATGGATTCTCGTCTTTGCTTCAGATGAAGCTGATGTTGTACCAACTGTCTTGAAATATGAAGAGTAGTTTGCACTTGTAAATGCTAATACTACGAAACCTTCAGAAGCAGCTAAGTAATTACCATTACCAATGCCATAATAATCTTTTGGAGTGAATGTTGTATCATAAACAACAAGTTCAGATACAGCTTTACCATTAATTAATTCGCCCATTAAGCTCTTCCAAACTTGACGTGCAGCATATTTTAAGTAAGCATCACCGCTTGTATTAGTGAATGTTGCAGATGTAGATGTTACATCAAAGCCATATGATTTATATTCAGAAACATTGATTGTAATTTGTGTTCCATCGCCTACATTATAAACATAATTGTATGCATAATCACCAGTGTAAGCACCATCAATAGCCTTAGGAGCATTATCAAATGCAGTTTCCAAACCGCTTAAGAAAGCAGAAATTTCACTTTCTTGAATCTTTGTTAATGCAGATAATACTTCATCATATAAAGCTTTTGCTTTTGCAACTTGTTCAGCTGTCCAATTAATAGGATCAACCTTACTACCTTTAGCATCAAATAATTTGATGTATAATTCTTCTGCTGAAATACTCATGTATTCACTAGCAGTTTTAGCCATATAAATCTTATATACATTTTCCCATGTATCTAAAGTAATCTTTGTAACTGATGCTTGGTATTCATCCATTAATTTTTGATATACATAGAAGACCATTAAATCATCTTCATTCTTTAATTCAACATTGTAATTATCATAATAATAATCACGAATGAATGCTTCCCAACCATATTTCTTGTTGTAACCAGAACCATCTTCATTAGCATAAGCATTAGCCTTGAAGTTAGTCTTTAAGTTGTCAACATATGCTTTAGCATCTTTATACATTGTTTCATCCTTAGATGCTTTCTTGTATGATGTGCCTTCTAAATATGCTTTATAATCAACATATTTATTTAATAAGTTACCATCTTTATCAGTAGCTTCTAAGAACATCCAATTGTATTGATATTTATACATGAAAGATGAAACGCCATATTGTGTATTAGCAAGTGCTTTGAACAAATCATCAGCACTAATTTCATACTTCTTACCATTTACCTTATAAGATGCAACAGCACTTGAAGAAGACTTCTTAGTAGCTTTATAATCTGATTCATATGCAGCCATATAAAGTTGTTCTAAAACTGTATCATAAATTAATAAATCAGAATCTGCTCTTAAAGTAGCAAGTGCTTTGTTAATAAATGTTGCATTTGTAGCATCATCTAATAATTCAGCAAGTACTGAAGTATAAAATTCAGTTTCATAATATTTCTTATCTTGTGCTTTTAGATATTCATCCCAAGTATTAGCCTTATTTCTAGCAACAACTAAGTATAAGCAAGAAGTTAATTTGTCATTATAAGCATAACCACTTTCATAATTATACACATTGTTAGTAGAATTCTTAGAGTAAATACCACGAGATAATAAATCAGATGCAGTGAAATAGAATTCACTATCTTCATCAGTCCAATCAGGAGTGAATGCAGCAGTAGTTAATGCATCTTTACCTAAGTTTTGATAATATTGATTATAAAGCTTAATGTACATTTGAACTACTTCATCATCTGTTAATTCTACACCAGCACTTGTTTTAAATTTATTATCTTCAAAGATATAACCATTTTGACTTAATGCTGTTTTAGCAGCAGCTACTGAAGAATAATTAATAACAACAGCCCAGAATTTATCTACATTGTTGCTAGCATATTTGTTAGAAACTGTAGTTTCAGTAATAGCAGGAGCACTAACTTCTTTTGGTTCTTCTCTTACAGTGTATAAAGAAATGTAATCATTCTTAACTGGTTTATCACCACGAGTCTTTTTGTTTGCTTCCTTCCATTTAGCTAAGTCAGCTTCATATCTAGCAAGAGCAGCTGTATATTTATCATATGCTTCTTTAGCTTCTAAATATTCAGCATATGCTTTTAAATCTTCAGAATATGTCTTTTCTAAATAATCTCTAGCATATAAATATTTAGCTTCTTCTAATGCATAATATTTAAAAACATCAGCAGTAGTTTTGCAAGTAATCTTAGTGCTATCGAATGTAATATCGTCAGCTTCTACTTTGATACCATTTGCAGTTAAGAAATTATCACTAAATTCTTTGATAAGATCTGCAATTTTGTCAGCAAGATATTCATCGAATGTCTTGTTTGCTTTTTTAGCTGCAAGTTCAAAGCTTGTTTTATTTGCTTTTTGATAATCAGCAAATTCATAGCCAAGAATTGCATATTCAAGTCTTTCTCTTACCTTTTCATTATCAACAGAATTTAAATAATTCTTTTCTCCATTAGTTAATAGACCTTCATCGATCATACGAACTAATTGAGTGACAGTTGATGATGCACCATAACTTGTATCACGTAATAAGTCATATACATCATTATTTGTCATGGAGATAGTAACACCATTATTTGTGTATGTTAAATAGTTTTCTTCTCCTAATGCCTTTGATAAGCTAGGTGTCTTTTTATCTAAAGTTACCACTGTAGCTACAAGGGCTACCACTACTATCACAAATAATGCGATAATAATAGGCAAAGTACGTTTCAATAATATTTTACTTTTCATCTTTATCTCTCCTTAAAATTATATAACGTATTTTTTTGTCAACATATATATTATACATAAAAATTGCTTTTTTTTCAATCATTATTTTAATTATTTTGCGACAAAATTAGCATTTTTTTAATAATTATTTATACTTTTTTTAATCAATATCGGGAATATAGAAATTGCGACGTTCAAATGCAGACAATGGACCAGTATATTCACCCTTCTTAGCCTTCAAAATTTCCGGCTCTAAAGAGGCCATACGTGAATCACAGAAGTCCAACAAATGAACAACTTCAGCCTCAACAGTTGCTGGCTGTTTAGGTGAACCATATTCTAATTCACCATGGTGAGACAAGATGATATGAAGTAAATTCAATACCTCTTCTGTCTTTTCTATTCCAAGCTCACAGGCAGTAGCATAAACTTCATTAGCACCAATTGAAATGTGACCAAGAAGCTTTCCTGCCTTTGTATATTCAGTGCCCTTAGGGCCACTGAGTTCCATAATCTTACCTAAATCATGTAAAATGATTCCACTATAAATTAAATCTTTATTAATAAATGGATAAAGTTCAATAAATGCATCACTTAATTTCAACATTGAATATGTATGATATGCAAGTCCTTGATAATAATTATGATGCATTGTTACAGCTGCAGGATAATCAAAGAAATTCTTAAAATGTCTTTTCAATAAAACACTAGTGATATTCTTTAAATAATCATTTTGGATCTTAGCGTAATAATCATTAATTCTATTAGCTAATTCTTCTCTTGATAGCTTTGCTTTATCATAAAAATCATCTAAATTAACATCATCGCTACCATCCACTTGGCGAATATCAGTGATATTCAGTTGCAATTTTCCTTGATAATCCTTCATTCTTCCATTCACTACATAGACTTCACCGCTTTTTAATTTTTCACGCATATCATCAGTGAACTTCCAAATTTTTGCTTCTATTTTATCACTACCATCATACGCAATCATACTTGCATAATCTACATTAGTATTAGTCTTCTTAATTTGGACATCAGAAAGTCGTAGTACTAATGTTACTTCTTCTAAAGCTTGACAATCTTGTATTTTTTTTAGATTATTATTCATTATTCATCTTTTCCTTTTCTAAATATTCAACAACAAAATTACGATATTCTAATTCGAATTCATCCACATTTTTAATCATTGATGCTAATTGACTATCATGCTTAATTGCATCCAAACCAGCATTAACTAATTTTTGGGTACTTTCTAATATCTTTTGATTCTCTAATTCTTGTAATCTTTCTGTCTTTTCTTGAAGTAAGCGATCTTGTTCATCTAATCTTTCTTCTAATATCCTTAGACGATGATTAGTTAAATCAGCATCAGGATCACTTTCATCTTCCTTCATTGATTCAGAAATAGCCATTTCATCATCACTTAAATTATATGATGGTGTGTAATCAGCATTGATACTCGATTGAATTACTTCATCATCATCTCTTTTTACTACTTCTTTTTCTTCTTTTCTTTCAATATCGAAATAAATACCCTTAGTAGTTAGTTCTTTTAAAATGAATCTTTCAATTTCATCATGATCATTTCTTAATGTTTCACTTAATATATTTAACACAACATTATCAATTATTTCTTTAATTGCGTCATTTTCTTGATCTAAATTTGTGATTCTACAAACATCATTAATATCATAAGCTAAATCATCATATGATTTAATCTTAAGTTCATTATAATCTTTACTAATAGCTTTCGCTCTAATATGGTCACGACCAATTAAATAATTGATGAAATTAGCTTCAGTTGCAACATTTTCACCATTCTTAAATAGTGTGAATGGTTCATATATACCCTTCTTTTGGGCAAGAGCTAAATTAAAGATTTCTTCAAATATTTCTCTATCTTCAATATATGTTAAATAATCATTATCAATTTCACCATTTAACACAAAGCTTGCAAGCAACAATTCTTCAATACTAATATCTTTATTTGACCTTGAGATTGCTTTTATACCCTTATCAAGAGAAGGAATATTTTTATATATGCCTCTACTCATTAAATAAGCCATAGCTTTTTTAGTGTATTTAGCATGTAAAATACTATCCATGTAATTAAATATTTCTTCTTTATTTTGGCTAATTAAAAGCTTTGATTTTTTAACCATTGCTTGATAAGTCTTATCAGATACTTGGAATTTTAATTCACCAACTAATTTTATTGCTTCTAATATTTCAAGTGGATAATTATTAAATCTAATCTTTGGATTAGAAATAGTTCTAATACGTTTTGCTTTTATATCATCTACACCATTATATGCATCTGTTACCTTACCACTATAACTCATCGCAATAGCATCAATCGTAAAATCACGTGTTGCAAGTTCATCTAATAGATTACTAGAATAATGCTTTGTTAACTTAGTACGATTATCACTCATTTGATTATCAAGTGAAGAAAATGATTTAAAATAAAAATCATAATCATTATAAACAACCTTAATTGTGTTAGAGTCAATATATGTAGCACTATCATTAAAGATATAATTATTAATCCTTTTTAAGTCATCAATACTTGCGTTTGTTACAATATCTGCACGTGAAAAATCAATGTTCATAATTGTATTACGAACACATTCACCAACAAAATATCCTTCAAAGCCATTATTAATCAATAATTTCAATAATTCTCTTCCCTTACTTAAATAAACGCTTTGCATAAATTTTCCTCCGAACTTTAAAAAAGATACACTTTTAATATATTATACACTATTTAAGCTAAAAATGCACTAAAAATTCTTTAAAAATTAGATAATTTAAGATATAATTATAACGGGGATAAAATTATGACTGCATACACTATTAATAAAAGCTACACAATTGAATATGAAATTAAAAAAAGTAGATTCATAACAACTCTAATTCCAATATCTTCTTTAGATGAATGCAAAGAAGCATTAAAGGAAATTAGAAAAAAATATTATGATGCTACTCATAATTGTTACTCATATATCATCAAGGATAATGATATAGATATAATCAAATATTCTGATGATGGTGAACCTAGTAAAACAGCAGGTATTGTCATCTATGATGTTTTATGCAAAAATGAGCTTGTAAATGTGCTATGTGTCGTTACTAGATATTTCGGTGGTATTAAATTAGGTGCTAATGGTCTTGTTAGAGCATATTCAAAAGCTGCCAGTGATGTAATTAATATCATCGAAAAGATAAAGATTGAAAAAATGACTAATATTAGCTTTTATTGTGAATATAATTATATAAATGAATGTATGAAAATAATGGAAAGGTTTAAAGAGATAAATAAAGAATTTACTGATAAAGCCTTCTTTACATATGAAATTCAAGAGAATTTATACGATGATATTAAAAATGAACTCGTTAAAGCAACAAAGGGTAGCATAAAAATAAAAGAATAAAAGAAAATTTTATTCTTTTTTATTTATCTTGCTAATACTTGAAAAAAATATCATTTTCTAGTATAATAAATTAGACATTTAGGAAAGGAGAATTTTATGAGTGTTTTAATTTGCGAAAACTTAGTTAAAAAAAGTAATAACGAAAATATCATTAAAAACTTTTCCTACAATTTTTTAGATAATCAAATATATGCACTTGTTGAAAAGAATGAATATTATCAACATGAACTTCTAAATCTTATTTGTGCTAAGAATAAGGCTGATGAAGGAAATGTATGGATTGATGGAGAGCTTCTTTTCGGCAACAATGAAATGAATGAAAGAATTTGTTTTATTGCGAAAGATACTACCTTCCCACTTACTATGAAGATCAGCCAAATATTTAAGATTATGTCTGATTTTTATCCTAAATGGGATACTGCTTATGCATATGAATTAATCAAACATTTTGGTATTGAATTAAAAACTACATATAGTTCTTTAAATAAATCCAAAAAATCAATCTTCATTGGTATTTTAGGACTTGCAAGTAGAGCTAATGTAACTATCTTTGAGAATCCTCTATCTGAGGCTGATATTAAAGATAGATATGATTATTTTAACTTCTTATACAAGCATCATGAAATATATCCACGTACTTTTATCATTTCTACTACTTTTGTAGATGAAATCGCATATTTAATTGATAAAGTATTATTCTTTGATAAGGGAAGTTTATTTGCACATTTCACAATGGAAGAAATAAAAGCAAATTTCCGTTATCTAAGTGGAAAAACCGAAGTATTAAAATCCTTACTTGCAGGTGTAAAAATGCTTGGAGTTGAAGAAAGAGGAAAAACATTAACAGTTTGTGTTCACCAAAAGCTTTCAAAGGACGAAATAAGAAAGTTCCAAAAATACTTAATTAAAATATCTGAAGTTCCTGTTCACAACATCTTCATTTATTTAATCAATTTAAGAGAAATAAAGGAGAAAATGTAATATGTTACTACAAACAATAAAACTTCAATTGAAGTCTTGTCTATTACCATTTCTACTTAATTTAGTATTTTGTGTAGTTTGTGTAATATTAGAACTTATTCCGAAAGTAATTCCTGATTTTAGAGCTCTAGTTATTACAACTTTTGTATCATATTTCTTAATTGAATTTGTATATTCCTTCTTCTATGGTTATTATAATTTCACTGTAGTAGGTAGATCATATGATTCACTAAAGCATGATAAACATACATTCTGGCTATCATCATTAATCTTTAATCTAATAAATGTTTGCTTTGTTGAATTATTATTCATAGCACAAAATGCTATTGTTCAATATGTAGCAACAAGTTCATTATTAGTTTTATTAATTGTGAATGGCTTAATTCATATTGCATGTTTCTCAATTGGTAGCTTTTATGCTTTATATTTAAGCAAGTACAAAATTTTAAATAAAGTTCTTGCTTGTACAATTATCATATTTGCATTTATCTTTTATGCATTTATCCTTAATTATGGAATTAGTTTTATTTCAGTACTTTTTGAAAATAAGTTTAGTATTAAACTTATTATTGTTGCTTTAGTGACAGTAATAATTACAATTGTGTTTAATATCTTAAACGCAATTAAATATAAAAAACAATAAAAACGAGATTGAAAAATCCCGTTTTTATTTTACACTATTACTAATAAATTCATAAATTCTTTCAAATACTGATGTGAAAGCATAAGCGAATAGAAAAGATAAGATGATTGATAAGAGCGTATAAAAGATTTTAAAACTCGCTGTTTGTCCTTTTTTCAAGCACTTCTCCCAATCAAAGCATTGCATCAATTTATAGAATAAATAAATACCTGGTATGAATAAGACAAAAAACCAAATAGTAATGATAGTTTGAACCATAAATCCTCCTTAATTACTTTTTAAATATTTCCTATTATTAATTTGTGTTTTTTATTATCTCTTTTCAAGATTTATAAAAAGGTGTATAATAAATCAAGAAATGAAAGAGATGATAATATGAATGAATTACAAGAAATTAAATCTTACGAAATAGCTATTAAATTACTTGATAATTATTTATTGATATCAAGGCCATATGGAGAAGCTTCTTCAATTTACGCTAAAGCAAGTGATGGGAATATTTTAGTAATAAACCAAAATATAAAATATTACATCACAAAAGAAGCCTTCAAAGAACATTTTAATCTTGCTCGTTTTTATATCTACAAAGATTTAAACGAGGTAGAAATAGACCAAGAATTTCGTAATTTACGTCAATAATATTATACCATAGAATAGATTATTTGCATATATAAAAGAGATATCAATTAATTGATATCTCTATTTTTTTATTCAACATCCTTTTTTAATACTTCAATTCTTTCACATACAAAATCCACTATTTCTTTAATTGTGTCTTCTTCAAATGGACTCTTTACATTTACTAATTTGATAGTATCAAAATATCCTTGTTTACCAGCAATTTGACATAATTTATAATAATCTTTCCAAGCTTCTTCATGATTATTAACTTCTTTTTTGTAGAATTGGAAAGCACCAATTTGTGCGATAGCATAATCAATATAATAGAATGGGAATAGGAAGATATGTTGTTTTTGCATCCAGAAGCCACCTTCATTTAAGAACTTATTGTCAGCATAATCTCTCCATGGCAAGAATCTTTCTTCAATACGGTGCCACATTTCTCTTCTTTCTTTACTATTACAGCTTGGGTTTTCAAATACTTGTCCTTGGAATTCATCGACTGCACATAAATATGGGATAGTCATTAAAGCATCTTCTAGGTGCATTAGACGATATTTAGCAGCCTTATCGCCAAAGAATTTCTCCATATATGGATACGCAAAATGTTCCATAGACATTGAATGCATTTCCGCAACATCCATTGTCATATTGTCTTGAGCATAAGGATCTTCTTCATTTCTAAAGCCAGTATATGCTGCAAATGCATGTCCTGCCTCATGTGTTAATACATCAACATCAGCACTTGTGCCATTGAAGTTAGAGAAAATAAATGGTGCCTTATATTTTGGTAAGCTTGTACAATAACCACCACCACGTTTATTTGGTTTAGTCTCTAAATCAAAGTAATTATTTTCTTTCATAAACGCAAAGAATTCTTTTGTTTCTGGGCTTAATTCACTATACATTTGATAAGCTTTTTCAATTAATTCTTCTGTTGTTCCTTGTGGCACTAAAGCACCTTCTTTATAGAATAAGCTTTCATCATAGAAATATAGATGATCAAGACCTAATCTTTCTCTTCTTTCTTCATTTAATTTAGCACATACTGGTACAACATATTTCACGATTGCATCTTTGAATTTCTTAAGATCTTCTCTATTATAATCGAAGATACCTCTTGCATCATATACTTGCTTAACATAAGAATCATATTTTAATCTCTTTGCTTGCTTACATCTATTTACAATCAATTTATCATAAATTTCATCTAATTTATCCGCAATTGATTCATATAAATTAGACCAAGCATTTAATGCTTGCTTTCTAATTTCTCTATCTTCATTTTGCATTTCCTTAAGTAAGCCATAGAAGTTTAATTCTTTACCCATGAAATTAGTCTTTGCTTGAGCAACTGTTTTTGAATATTGCATTTTTAAATCGGATTCTTTCATAGAAAGTAAAGCAACAGACAATTTATTTTGACGTAAGCTAACCTCAGCACTCTTAATCTTAATTGAATATCCATCTTTAATGAATTCTTCTTTAAAAGGAGATTCAACTAAATCCTTGTTTAGTTTTCTCATTAAACCAATAAACATCGGCATTTTTTTATTGTAGTATTTAACTTCATCTTCATAAAACTTATCAGATGTATCAATAGTATTTTTAATATGAAGATATGACATAGGTGTCATAAAATCATCAGCCATGAATGTGTCAATCTCTTTTAATATTGATTTAGCTTCTTCATATGATTTCGCATTTCTTAATTGTTTTTCAAGTTCAATTCCTCTTTTTTTAATTGCTTGTAAATCTAATCTTTCATACTTAATTTCATCAAATTTCATTTTTATTGCCTTCTTTCTTATAATTATTTTTATTAAATTTATTATTCCTTACATCACTTGCAATTCTTTCTAATAAATCAAGATAATCTTCTTCATAGGTAAAGAAGATTTTCTCTTTCATTAAATCCTTTATTTCTTTCATATTCATATATTTCAAGGACTTAATTTCTTCTTTTTGATAATCAATATCCTTAATATCTTTATCTATTACATACACAAAAGAATCACAGAAATAATTTTGATTATCTTCAAAATATGTACTACTATCAAACATAAAGCCATCAAGACCATTAATATCAATCTTTAATTCTTCTAATACCTCTCTTCTTGCACAGGTGTAAGCATCTTCTCCCATTTTCGCATTGCCACCATTAGCGCACCACATTAAGGGCCAAGAAATATTCTCAGACCTTTCTTGTGATAAGAATAGTCCTTCTTTATTTATTAACCACACCTGAACAAAGAGATGATATTCATCATCATTTAATCTTTGGCCTCTTTTAATTATTTTACCTGTTTTTTGTCTATTAATATCATAGACATCCCAATATTCTTCCATATTTTAACCTTCTTGTTTATTATAGCACTTAAGTTAATATTAGTCAATTATATAAAATTGTTCGTATATAGGAATTATTTTAGATAAAGTTCTGCAAACGATTGCATTTTTTCTTTACTTATTATATAATAAATACATAAAGGAGAAGTGATAAATATATGAAAAAAATTACATATATAAAGAAAATCTTTATATATCTTTCATTCATTTTAATTGCATTTCTAATTACTATTAGTGCGAAGGTCAATGCAGCTATTGCTCCTGTGGAAATGGTATGGACATGGGCTGGCGAAGATGCTTCTACTGAATTAATGGTAGCATGGCATAGTAATTATCCAGAAGGTACTCTTTATTGGACATTAGATTCTGATACTACCTTCAAAAACGCAATTGAAATAAAAGCAAGTGGTGTTTATGATAATACTTCTTACGAATATGATAAAATATCATTTTATGAATTTAAAGTATCAATAAAAGATTTAATCCCTGATACAAGATATCGTTATCGTATTAAGTGTGGCACTACAACATCAAAGGCTTATACTTGTAAGACAGCAGGTACTGCTGGAAACTTTAACTTCTTATGGATTGGTGATTTCCATACTTATAAGGTTGATTCTTGTCAAACTCGTTATACATATGTAAATCAGTTTGTTAGTCAATTAGAAAAAGCAAATTTCAATTTTGACTTAGTTGTATCAAGTGGTGATAACGTAAGTTATGGTGGTTCATATGATAATTATCAAGTTATGAACTCAAAGATTAATTTCTTCTCAAGTAAGGTATTTGCTTCTACTACTGGTAACCATGACTATTATGGTAGTCATAATCAATATCCAGATTCAAGTGTAAATATTGACAACAGATTCTTTGAATCAGTATTTACACATCCAGATAATGGTATTGGAAATCCACTAGATAGTTCTTATTGGTTCATTTACAACAGTGTTATGTTTGTAATGTTGGACTCACTTGCTGCTGGTTATTCTCATACTTTAGCAGCTCAAAAAGAATGGTTTGGAAAAATAGTTAGTGAAAACGAAGGTAGATTCCAATATTTAATCGTTATGGAGCACTATCCTTGGATGAACGCATTAACTGGTGAACATTCTGGTCCATATACTTCAAACTATAATCAATGGTATCAATTATTTGATAGATATGGTGTAGATTTAGCTTTAGCTGGTGACCACCATGTATATTATCGTAGTAAATTCATCTATGAAGGAAAAATCTATGATGAAGATAATCAAGGTACAATGTATGTAGGTTGTCCACAAATTGGTGATAGATATCGTACTATTACTGATCGTAAAGATCCTGAATACTACGCAATTCGTATTGATGATGTAGCTGATGATCCAAATAGACTTGCTAATTATAGTGGTTGTACAAGATATACAGTTACTCCAAATGGAATTAAGGGTGAATTATTTGACACAAATGGTGATGTTAAAGACACTTATGAAATAAAAGCAAAACGTCAAGTAAATTGGGCAGATAAGAAAGATTCTATTCTTGATACTTTAAAAGCATCAAATAATGGTACAAAAACTTATATTGACTTTTCTCCAGCATATGCTGAATACATTAGTAAGATTAGATTATATGATGATAGCAACAATATTATTGCAGTTGAATATCCTGCAAAATATGGTACATCTTTCTTAACAGTCGAAAACTTAAATCCTAATACAACATATAATTATAAGTTAGTTATTGATTATGTTGATGGAACAGTTAAAAATGCTGATTACACATTTGGTACTTATGGTGATTATGGCACATTTGATTCTTTCAAAGCTAGTCCTAATAATGATAAATTAGTATTATCTTGGAACCAAGAATTAAAGAATGATGTAGTTAAGAAATACAAGATTTATCAAGATGATACATTAGTTGAAGAAATCTCTTCTTCTAATCAAAAATATGAAATCAATAAAGCTAGCACTAATTTAAATTCTACATACAAGATTCAAGCATTAAATGAAAGTGGAAATATTGTATTTGAAAAGACTACTATTTATCTACTTGCTGGTGATGCTAATTATGATGGTAGCATTAATGATGAAGATGTTAAAGCATTATTTAAATCAATTCAAGCATCATATCAATTCAAGAATAATGAAAAAACATTATTAGATTTAAATAAGGATGGAAGTGTTGATGTTGGTGATGCTATTCTTATTTATGAATTCGCGGGTAATAAGATTAGTGAATTAACAGAAGCAAAATTATTCACAGTAACAATCCTTAATAAGGATGGAAGTATTGCTTCTACTACTAAACTTCCATTTGGTGCTAGTATTGAACTTCCAAATATCAGTGATGCTGATTTCTTGTATTATACAGATAATGGAAAATATATCACAGGCGATCTTGTAATTCGTCCTGTATATAAGTAGGAGGCAAATATGAATAATTTAAAGAAAATATTTATATTTATCTTCACTCTTATCTTATCTATTTCCCTATTTGCGTGTGGTAAGGATAAAACACCTGATGATAAAAATGATCCTGAAATAGATTGGTCAAGTAAGAGAGTATATGAAATAAGTGCAATTGAAGAATATCAAGAACAAAGATTTGAATATGATGAGTTTACTCTTGATATGGTTAAGTTCTTAGTAACATATACTGATAATACAAGTAGAGTTGTTCCACTTGAAGAATCAATGTTGGAAGAATCAGATTTAAATAAGCTTAAAAAAGCAGGTAATCCAAGAATCTATATCGTTTATGAATGGAATGGTGAATTATTTGGCATGAATTATATTGTTCACCTAGTAGATTCTGCATTATTAGACCAAGACTTAAATAAAGATGGTTCACATGGTGCTGTAATAAAAGCTATCCGTGATTTAAACCAAAACAAGATTAATTTCATTCTTGAAAAATCAAGTGGCGTTAAAGCACTACAATTCAAATATAAGTGCAATAAAGATGTAATGACAATTTCTAATGCACTTAAGAACGCAAATCTAAATGGTATCTTTGATTTTGAAATAAAAGATGATTATGTAATAGCAACAATTATGTTAAGTGATGTAATTAGTGAAGAAACAACATTATTTACAGTTGATTTCACTGGTACATTTAGAACATCTGGCTTAATGGTTGATGACACATTTAATAATCAAGTATATGGTATTGATGAAAATCTTCAACCAGTAAGATTAGATAATGTGCTATATCATGCATCAATCAAATAAAAGACACAAAAAAAGACCTCATTATTTGAGGTCTTTTTCCATTCTTAATACTACATTTTTAGCTTCTATCATTTCCGATAACAAATGAGCAGGACAAGCATTATGTTTAGATGCTAAATACAATGCATTTAATCCTGATAATCTACCATCACTGATATGTCTTTCATTACCTGGGATAATGCCAAAGCCACTCACATTTCCTTGATAATGATTGAACTTCTTCTCAATCATTAATGGATCAAGATATGAGGCTAATGATAATTTAACATCCAAATCTTCATCATCATATAAATTCTTTAATGATCTAATGATTGTTTTTTGAAGGCTTTGGCTAATATTTGTAATCTCATTATCATATACTTTTGGATTCTTAGCCATAACTTTAAAGAAGAAATAATCATCATTATTTAATCTTATATTTACATTTAATAAGTTCTCATTTACAGATATCTTTAAATATGAATGAGTGCTAGCAGCAATTTTCATTTTATTAATATCAAGAATAAAATCGTGTGCTAAATTAATTGGTGATTTCAACTCATACACAAAAGATAAATATGAATACATTGGATATTTCTTATATTCTTCATATCTTAATGTATATTTACGATCATCATGTTTTCCTTCTAAGATTTTTTTAAACACATTATATGGATCGTTTGTGCAAATACATACATCAGTTTCAATATATTTATCACTGTTTGTCCACATACCAACTATCTTTGATCTTTTGTATGTAAATTTAAGAATTTCAGTTCCGTATTTTACTTTTCCACCAAGGCTTGTGTATTTATTTTGTAATGCGTTTATTATTTCATTTTTATTCTTGATTTTTATGATTTTACCCATTTGGTAGTATGCAATAAAAATCAATAAATAAGCAGCAGGATAATCTGAAGGAAGGACTGATCTTAATAAGATTTTAAGATCATCATCTTTAAACATATCAAGATATTCTCTAATATTTTCTTTATTATGCTTATTTAATATTTTATTGCTTTTTCCCCGTGACAAAATAAATTTTGTTTTTTTAGTGAAAGATAATAAATCAATTGGCTCATCATAGTTGATTAAATATTGATATGCACTTTGAATATCCTTGATAAAAGAATCGATTGTTTTTGAAGAATTAATATCTCTTTCTTTTAAATGTTTTTCTAATTTATTGATATCTTTGTATAAATATAAATCCTTATAATTGATTAAATAATCATTTTCATCATTATTTATGTTTAAACAAGCTAAATCCTTAATTCCTATTTCTTCATAGAAAGGAATATCCTTATCATAAATAAAATAATTATTGAAATAATTATATTGATTTATTCCACCTAAAGTATCATTCTTTTCATAAATAGTAACATCATCATTATTCTTTAAAGAATAAATTCCACAAACAAGACCACTAATTCCCCCACCAACTATTGATATTTTCATACTCTCTCCTAGTTAAAAATCTAATTCAGTTAATATTTTTATATTGTGTCTTAATAAGCATTCACATGCAAAACCATTTCCCTCTACTATTTTTTTAGAAAAAGTTCCATCATAAATATTCTTATATCCACAGCTAGGACTTTTAGATTTTAAAATGGCAAGATCAAAGTGTTCATTTTCTATTAGCTTTTCTAATTTAGATATAGCTATTTCCATATTATCACTTAAATCTTTGCCATCAATTCTTATTAGCTTCCCATCCTTCATTTCCATTTTAGGTCTTGGGACTGGAAGTTCAGCCATTAATTCAGGGCATATTTTCACATAGTCGTGCTCTTTCACAAAGTCATATACTTCTTTGTTGTAATTATTTTCACCATTGTATTTACAATTATCTTTTAATAGACAAGCACTTACTAAAATGTGTAATTTTTTATTTTCCATCTTATTCTATATTTGTTACTGCAAAGCCAATTTCGGAAATTTTTGCTTTTACATCAGCAAATAAAGCATCAAGATCTTTTGTTTTTACAGAAATAATTGCAATCTTACCTGCTAAATCAACATTTACTTTTTTAATATCTTTGATTGCTTTTAATGTTTTTTCAACATTTGCAGCACAATGTTCACATTTCATTCCTTCAATAGATACTTTATATTCTTTTGTTTTTGAAAAAATTGACATTATTCTTCCTCTTCTTCCTTGGCTTCCTTAGTCTTAGCTAATTCTTCCATATTAATTCTTTGCTTTTCAGCTTCTCTTCTTCTAATTTCTTCCATCTCATTCTTTTCTTGTTCATGCTTTAATCTTAACATTTCTTCTTCTTTTTCTTTTTCTTCTCTTTCTTTTTGTTCACGTTCTAGCTTTCTAACATCATATGTACGATATGCTTGAATAATTCTAATTATGAACATCGCAAACAATAAAGCAAGACCTAAGAAGATAATTGCAAGTATTAATGAACCTACTGAAAATCCATTTTGAATAATATTACCAACTTGGATAATACCAACAAGTAATGAGATGATAAACATCAATACTGATCCGAAAAACCAAGTTTTTAATTCATTTTTATCTGCCTTTTTAAACATTTTGTTTTACTTCCTTTACATCAGGTTTTCCATATTTCTTAACCTGTTTTAATTTTTCTTTGACTAATCTTTCACTGATAGCTATTCTTGTAATTTGATCTTTCACAATATTACTCATTTCACTACCTTCTTCGTAATTAGCTTCGCAAATAAAGTTAACACGATCATCTTTAAATAATTGTTTCGCATTAATTTTCTTTTTATTATTGAATACCGCAATTGATATTCCACCCTTGTCTTTCACAAGTTGCATACATGGGATATCAGTAATTCCATCGCCAATATAAATCATATTTTGATATTGAACATGTCTTTGTTCCTTATCCATACGCATATTAACCTTATCATCTTCAGTTATCTTCTTTACACCCTTACTAATTCTAAACACAAATTGCGTTTTTTGAGTGTAATTGATTGTAAGTTTAGGCCATGATGCAACTAAATCGCCATCCTCATCTTTATCAAAGTGGAATTCACAACCAAATATTTGCGTAAATTCTTTAGCGATTTTGCTGCCTTCGATGATTTCTTTAGTACCTGAAGAGATAACATAATGTTCAACCTTAACTCCTAAGCTTTCTCCATACGCATTGATGTTTTTAAACCAATCGATAACACCAGGAAAATATTCAATATTCTCACCCATCTTCTTAAGAAAAGATTTTGTTAATTTAATATTGTTATCCTTTGCAGTCTTAATCATAATATACATATAAGCTAATATTTTTTCAACTTGATATTTATCAGTGAATTCTTTTGTTAATCCCCAAAAATCAGGAGCTGTCATATTAACACTTGGTATAAATGAATAATCTTGCATATCGGTAGTACATAGTGTTTTATCAAAGTCATACATTATTGCTACTACTGGTTTTTTTTGCATAAGTAAGCCTCCTTTATTTATATATTATATTATAACATATTTATTAAAATATTTCTTTAAATCTAGCCAATTATTTTTGATTTTATTAAGATATTTCTACCTTTACCATTAATAAAATCAGAAACTTTCATTAGATTCTTTCCCTCTGGCTTAATTTCGCTGATTCTTATGATATTTTGTTTGCAAGCAACATCAAAATATTTCTTAGTCACATCTATTATTTCACCAGCCTTATTATTATGTTCTTTATTAATTACTTCTACTGAATAAATTTTATATGAAACATCATCAATTTTAAATGTAGCACCAATATCACCAAGGCCACGAACTTGACATGATACTAATCTTGCTTCCTTATTAAAATCTAATATTTCATCTTCTTTAGTAAGGGCATAAGTATATGTAGCAAGATTTTCATCTTGTTTGATCGGATTGATGTCACCTTTTTCAATTTTATCGATTGTGTCATTAATCATTTTAGCACCTAAGGCACCAAGCTTCTTAAATAAAGATTCTTTAGTATCAGTATCTAATATTTCCATTTTTTCTTGGGCTAATACATCACCAGTATCCATACCCTTTTCCATGTACATAATACTAATGCCAGTTTCCTTATCGCCATTCATAATGGCTCTTTGAATAGGGGCACCACCACGTCCCTTTGGAAGTAGGGATGCATGCACATTGATTGAACGATATTTAGGACTATTAAGTAACTTCATTCCAACTATTTGACCATATGCAGCACTTACAATTAAATCATATTCAAAATTATTGATAATATATTCATATTCTTTTCTAATTGATGCTGGTTGAAATACTTCAATACCTAATTCCTGTGCTCTTACTTTTACTGGGGGAGCAGTAATTACTTGTTTTCTTCCAACTAATTTATCTTGTTGGGTAACAACTAATACCACCTCATGCTTTAAAATGAGTGCATTTAAAATGTCAACACCAAATTCTGGTGTTCCTAAAAATACTATTTTCATTATATCACCTTTGGATTTCTTTCATAATTTACTAAAACACGTAAATTTTTAAATTTTTCTTTTGTGTCTTTCACAATATATTTTACCTTATCAAAGTCATTATGCTTCAAGATTAATTTAGTACCTCTTACCTTACTATCATAGCTTGGGCCTAAACAATTCTCATTGACAGCCTTAGTATAGAACTTCTTAAAATAATTAGCAGCATGATATATTTCTTTAAAATCACCAGTAAATGTGACACGATTAATTTCCATAAATGGATCATATCCTAATATTTTACGATTTTCTAATTCTTCTTCAAAATATGTATCATAATCATCAATCGCAGCTAAATTTAAAACTCTATTTTCTGGATAAAATGATTGAACAATAACATGTTCTTTGTTGTTTAATTTGGAAACTAAGTTAAATGTTTGTTCGTTCGCTTTATGGCCATTAGAATTTAAATACATATCGGCATTAATGATTGCGACTAATTTGATATTATCACTTTTAATACGTTTAGATAAAATATTAGTTCCAATGATTATATCTACATTATTCTCTTCAATATCATTTAAGGCCTTTGTGTAATCTTCCTGTTTATTCATTAAACTTGCATTTACATCTAATACATGTTTATCTGGAAACATTTCTTGAATTTCTTCTGATATTTTCTCTTCACCATAAGAAAGTCCCATCATTTCACCACCACATGTTGGACATGTGTGATAATCATGTAATTTATAGCCACAATAATTACAAGTTGCATAATCTTTACTCTTAAAATAAATAAGCGGTAATTTACAATCAGGGCATCTTAAAACTCTACCACAATTTCTACATCGCATAAGACCTAGATATGCTTTATTAGATACAAGCAACATTATTTGATGTCCTTTTTCAAGTTCTGATGTCATCGCTTTTTTTAGTGTATCACTGATATTAGAACTACTACCATTTAAGATTTCTTCCTTCATGTCAATGATTTCAAAATTCTTTCCAAATCTACTCTCATTGGCACTTATTAATTCATATTCACCCTTATTAGCTTTATAATATGTATCAATTGATGGAGATATTGATGTCATTATGAAATATGCATCATATATTTCCGACATTTTTTCTAAAACATCAATTCCATTATAATAAGGATAATTCTCATTGATATAATTTGGATTTTCTTCATCAACAACAATTATTGCACCTAATTTTTCAAATGGCATAAATAGACCACTATGTGTTGTAACCAAACAATCTAAATTATCATATTTCGCATTCATGAAGACTTCATAACGATCTTTTTTAGTATTTTTACTACTATTACCATAAATCTTATAGCCTTTTAAATAACGTTTTAAGTACATTAATATTTCTTCTTCCAACATTATTGTTGGACAAGTAATAAGGACAGGAAGTCCCTTTTTCTTACTTTCTTCAATAATCTTAATGTAGAAATTAATCTTGAAATCTTCTTTGTTGGAATGAAGTAAGAATTTCTTTTTCTTAGATCCTAAAAATCTATTTAAAGTTAATGTATCATCATATGACCATTTATAAGTACTTATATTTTCTAAAGCCTGATTTTCATCATAAATAATAGGTACTTCATGATATTTCAATGTTTTATCCTTACACATTTCTCTAATTAGATTATAAGTACAATCTAAATATGTGATGATATTATCTTCACTTACATTTGGATTTTCTTTTACATATTCATAAATATATTTTCTTTTTTGACTCTTAAAATCAACGATATCATCACTACCAACATAATATTCTTTTCTCTTTTTACCATTTCCATAGGTATAAAGATCATAATTTAAAGTAATGTTTTCTTTTTTGATTTCTTTCTTAATATCTTCATATACAGCCTCTATTCGCTTATCAATTGGAAATCTTTTCTTACCATTAAATAATAAAGCTAGTGATGGTGATAATTTATCATAATCCTTAACTTCAATATATTTTCTTTTTTGTCCTTTTAAGAATGAAGGAATCATAAGTTCTAATACACTTACCATGCTTACATAATATCTATCTGTGATATATTTAGCAATCTCGATTTGTGATGAAGTTAATTCTTTTTCATAATCTAAGACTTCTTTAATATCCTTGACATTACTTGCATATTCAGATGTTTCTTTGATTTCAAGTACATATCCCAATAAATCTTGATTTCCAAAAGGAACAAGAACACGGCTTCCCACACCAACGAATTCTTTTAAAGATTCTGGAATAGAATAATCAAATCCATCATTACAAAAATCATTTTTAATATCAACAATAACCTTTGCGTATGTATTCATCGCTTTAACCTCCTTCTTGTATCTTATTTTACCATATTTTAAGCTAAATATAAAGAATAATAATTGAAAAAACTAATCACATCTATGATTAGTTTTTCTAGTAATTATTATTTTATAATAACATCATCTTCAAGAATTTCTTCTAGTGCTTCACCGATGGCTTTTTTACTTTTAGGATTTTTAACTAAAACTTCATCGCCAGCGTTTATTTCTTTAGCACGTTTTGCAGCACCAATTACTAATTTATATTTTGAGTCAGTCTTTTTAGATAATTGGTCGATTGATGGATATCTAATTCCATCATTCTCATTAGTCATGTTCATTATTTGCCTCCTCTAATAATTTCTTATATCCGGAAATACTACGTATTGTGCGTGCATGTTCACTTCTGATAATAGCGATAATTTTATCAGCTGCATTTTCTACTGTATCATTTACTACAATGTAATTATACAAATATGCAAGTCCGATTTCTCGACATGCTTTTTGATATCTTTCTTTAATTATTTCTTCGCTTTCAGTACCTCTACTTGTAAGTCTTGCTTTTAAATCAGCCATTGTTGGTGGAGCAATGAAAATAAAGATAGCATCTTTCATTTTCTTTCTTACTTGCTTAGCCCCTTCAACTTCTATTTCAAGTACTACTTCTTTTCCTAAATCTAGTTGTTCTTCAACTCGATCTAGAGGAGTACCATAATAATTACCTACAAATTTTGTGTACTCTAAAAATTTTCCTTCTTTAATTCTTTCTTCAAATTCTTCTTTTGAAACAAAATAATAATCTTTTCCTTCTACTTCACCAGCACGAGGTTGTCTAGTTGTCATAGAAACAGAATATACTAAATCATGTCCTTTTCTTTCAAATAGCGCTTTACGGACAGTTCCTTTTCCAACACCACTTGGTCCAGAAATAACTATAAGTAATCCTCTATTATCTAATTTCATGCACTTATCTCCTACTTGCATATATTATACTACAAAGCAATAAAAAATAAAAGAAAAAAATATATTTTTGTGAAAAAATATGAAAACTATGTTATAATAATTTAAAAGGTGAAAGATATGGCATTAGATGGTTTATTCTTACACAATTTAATAAATGAAATAAAAGATGATGTTATAGGCAAGAAAATACATAAAATCATTCCAATTAATGATACTGATTATGCTTTTTATTTATCAAATAAAAAAACATTTTTAATATCAGTAAGTCCTTCTCATGCACATATTCGCATGTCTGATAAGGAATTCTTAGCATCAAATGCGATTCTTGCAAATTATTTTTCAAAGCATCTACAATCGGCAGTCATTACTGATATTTCTCAATTTGAAAATGATCGACTTGTCATTATCAGCCTAGATGGTATTGATGATTTAGGATACGTCCTTAAATACAAATTGTATTTGGAACTGATGGGTAAAAACAGCAATCTAATTGTAACTAATAATGATGATATCATTTTAGAAGCTGTGAAAAAATCATATTTAACTGATGCCCATTTAATAAAAACAGGTATTAAATACGAAGCACTAAAGGATGACAAATTAAATCCATATAAACAAGCTGATAATCTTGATCCTTCACTATTACAAGGTTTATCAAAACAAGCAAGCCAAGAAATTAGAGAAGTTGGACTTAATGCCTTCTTAAAATATGAAATAAAGCCAGTATTAATAAAAAATGATAAATATATTTTTTATTACACTGATTTAAAAACAATATATGGAGAAAGGATTTATTTTAATAGCCTCTCTGAATTATTAGAATATTATTATGAGGATATTCAAAAACAAACAAGTGAAAGTCAAGATTTAATTAACACAAAGAAATATTTAAACAAAGAATTAGAAAAAGCCAAAAACAAATTAGAAAAACAAAAAATAGAATTAGAGAATGCGAAAAACAATGAAACTTTAGAAAAATATGCTAATTTATTAAAAGCTAATTTCTATTTAATTAAACCATATACTGATAAAATCGATTTAATAGATTATGAAACTCAAGAAAATATCACTATTCCTTTGAATCCAAAATTAAAAGCAAGTGAGAATATTGAGGCTTATTATAATAAAATAAAAAAGAACAAACGAACAATTGATAATTTAGGTAATCAAATAAAAGAAACTGAGAAACAAATAGAGTATTATAGTGATAATATCACATATCTTGATTATTCTAAAATAGGTGATTTAAAAGAAATAATGATTGAATTAGGATTAAGAAAATCAGCTACCAAGAAAACAAAACCTCATTTGGCTAAATATATAGATTCTGATAATAATATTTATTATTTCGGCAAAAACAATGTTCAAAATAATTATTTAACTCATGAATTTGCGCATCAAGGTGATTATTGGTTCCACGCTAAAAGCATAGCTGGTTCTCATGTTATCTTAGTTGGACAATTAAATGAGAAAAGCATTCAAATAGCAGCTAATATTGCAGCATATTATTCTAAAGCAAGAGAATCAGTTCATGTCTGTGTTGACTACACCCAAATAAAATGGGTAAAGAAAATAAAAGGAGAATTAGGTTCTAATGTAATCTATACTCATGAAAAAACTGCATATGCTGATCCATCAATTGATTATATTAATAAACATGCAAAGTTATCATAAAGAAAAAGACCTATCAAGGTCTTTTTATTTTACAAATATTAATGAAAGGACATTTATCACAAACTGGATTTACAGATTTACAAAAATATCTTCCAAAAAAGATTAAAGAGTGATGCAATGAATAATAATCTTCTTCATTAAACAAAGAACATAAATCCTTTTCTATTTTTAAAACATCATCTTCTTCACTTAATCCCAGTCGATTTGCGCATCTTTTAACATGAGTATCAACAGCTAAAGCCGGTTTTTTGAAATATTCTAAAAGTACTACATTGGCGCTCTTTCTACCAATACCAGGAAGAGTACATAATTCATCTCTTGTGCTAGGAACTTTTCCTTTATAAACTTCTACTAGTTTTTTACTTAATGCGATAAGATTTTGGCTTTTTGTTGTCGCAAGTCCTAAGCTTTTAAGTATTTCATATACATCTGAATAATTAGCCTCAGCTAGTTCACTGGCATCCTTGTATCTTTTAAACAATTCAGCTGTCACCATATTTACTCTTTTATCAGTAGTTTGTGCTGACAGTGAAACGGCAACTAATAGTTCAAATGCTGATGAATAATTAAGCTCACATTTAGCATCTGGATACATCTCTTTAAGCTTGTTTAGGATTTCATAAGCTTTATTTTTTTCCATAAATTGCTGATTTAAAAAGCTCACTTAATTCATCGTTTTCACCGATGCTTGGGCTTATCTTCTTTTCTTTATCCTTGTTTAAAAAGACATCAATGTACTTAACACTTTTCTTCTTATGACTTACTGCATTTAATGTCGCTTCTTTTATTTCATCAAAAGAGAACTTGTCCACTTCTATCCAATGTTTGATAACTTCAAGTTCAGTAGGACTTAATAAGTGTTCACATTCTTTTTCAATTAAAGAAGCACATTTTTTTAAATCAGTGATATTCTCTTCTTTATTAGTGTTTTCTTCTTCACTATCATATAAATAAGAAAGTCTTTTAAAAGTACCATTTAAAGTAAAGCCTTCATTTTCTTCATCAAGAGTAATGTAATCAGAATTAATTAGCTTCAATATTTTTTCACTTAAGTCTTTTTCTGATAAAGTCATTTCTTCATGTAGTGATTTAATTAAAGCAACTTCATTTGTGTGCTTGTTGTCTTTTAATATCTTTTTTAGCTTAATAAGTAGGATGCATTCTGCCTCATCTAAACCTATTAAAGTATATTTTTCTAATAATAATTCTTCAAAATCTAACTTGCCATTTACCAGCAATGTGTAATATTGAGACATATGCCCTCCTCTTATTATTTTGCGAGTTTATCTAATGCTTCTTTTGCGGCTGCTTGTTCCGCATCTTTTCTTTTCTTTCCAATACCACTTCCAAGTTTCACATTATCAGCCATTACAACAGCTTCAAATGTTTTATCATGAGGTGGTCCACTTTCTTTCACAATTACATAAGTGGGATTTTCTCCCCTTTCAGCTTGCATGTATTCTTGTAATTTTGTTTTATAATCCATGAAGAATTCATTTTTCAATTCTTTGATTTTTGGAAATACCCATATTTTTAGAATCTCTCTTACATAATCCATATCATGATCTAAGTATAAAGCACCTAAAAAAGATTCAAACACATTTCCTAAAACTGAATCTCTTTTATGTTCATTTGCTTTTCTTGCCCCATTACCAACCAAGATGAGTTCATTAAGACCCATCTCAATTGCGTATTCGGAATTTGCTTGCTCACAAACATATTCCGCTCTAATCTTAGTCATATTTCCTTCATTGTAATTATAAGTTTTGTATAAATATTCTCCAACTAAAAAGTCAAGAATTGCATCTCCTAAGAATTCTAATCTTTCATAATCTACATTTAATTTCTTCTCATTTGCGTAAGAAGGATGAATAAAAGCTTCATAATAAAGATTGATATTCTTATAGCTTATTTGTAGTTTTTTTGCAAGTACATCAAACTGATTTTTAAATTCTTCGCTTATCTTCATTATTTATCTTGATTTTGATCAGAAGATTCTGCGCTAAGTCTTTGTTTCATGACTTCAACGTAATTTCCGCGAACACCCATTGCACATCTTTCAATAGCTTTGCTGAAAGTATATGCATTTGATGAACCATGGCTCTTAACAATAACACCATCGACACCAAATAATAAGGCACCACCGACATCATCGCCAGATACTTTTTTCTTGAACTTCTTCATCGCACCTTTCATAAATAATACATAGCCTAAAGAAGACCAAAATGAAGATTTAATTGCTTTCTCTAATTCTTTACCAACAGCTTTTGCAGTACCTTCTAATGTTTTTAATACAAGATTACCACAATAACCATCAGTTACTAAAATATCACAATCACTAAAGAACATTTCTTTTGGTTCAATATTTCCGAAGAAATTAATTTGTGGATCATTCTTTAATGCTTCATAAGTTTCTTTATCTACTTCTCTTCCCTTACCTGGTTCAGAACCAATGTTTACTAAACCAACTAAAGGATTTTCTACTCCATTAGATTCCTTTAAATAAACAGATGCAAAATGAGCTATTTGCACAATATGTTCAGGTCTAAGTTCAACATTAGCACCAACATCTAATAGTAATCTACTCTTTCCACCAAATTCTGGCATAATTGGACACAAGGCAATTCTTTGCATTCCTGGCACTTTTTTAACAATCATATGAGCTGCTACAACAACTCCTTGAGTAGGGCCACATGTTACAGCACCAGCACATTCGTGATCATGAACTGCTTGAAATGCTTTTGAAAGTGATAAATCTTTGTTTGTTCTGATTTCTCTAATAGGATCCTTAACTCCCATATCTAATTTTGAACTACAATGAACAATAGAAACACGTTCATTTTCTTCTAAATATTCCTTTATTTGACTTTCATCACCATATAATACTAATTCTAAATTAGGATTGTTTTTGATTGCTAAATTGACGCCTTTAACTATTTCTTTAGGGGCAAAATCTCCACCCATAGCATCAACAGCAAGTTTAATACGTGTAGTATCAGTCATATAAACTCCTTATTCTATCATTTCTTTCTTAGCTTGATAATTAGCTTCTGCTATATCAAATAATACTTTATATTCTTCATTTTCAAATAATTGTTTAGAATCAATCATTTCGTTTGCGCAAATGTTTGCTTCATCTAAAATGTCACTATCAACAACAATATCTGCCATCTTAAACATTTGATTTCCACTTTGTTTTTCACCAAATATTTCACCAGGTCCTCTAATTAGTAAGTCTTCTTCTGCTAATTGGAAACCATCATTTGTAGATTCAACTAATTTAAGTCTTTTAATAGAAGATTCAACTTCACTATCACTAACTAAGAAGCAATATGCTTGTGCATCACTTCTTCTAACACGACCTCGCATTTGGTGAAGCTGTGAAATACCAAAACGATCAGCATCTAGTATTACCATTGTAGTCGCATTAACTACATTGACACCAACCTCAATTACTGAAGTAGCAACTAATAACTGAATCTCATTATCATAGAAAGCTTTCATTACTGCCTCTTTTTCTTCAGTTTTTAACTTACCATGAATTAAGCCTACTTTCGCAATACCTTTAAATGCGATTTTAACGCGTTCAAATATTTGTAGTGCATTCTCAATATCAAGTGTTTCGCTTTGTTCAATAGTAGGTGTAATAAAATAAGCTTGATGTCCTAATGCAAGTTGTCCCTTAATATGTTCAATTACATCAGCATTTGATGATTTTTTCACATATTTTGTGATAACTTCTTTTCTATTACCTGGAAGTGTTTTGATGATAGAAATATCACTTTCACCCAACAAGCTAATAGCTAGAGTTCTAGGAATTGGTGTAGCCGACATTTTTAAATGGTCAATTAAATATCCCTTACCAACCATCGATACTCTTTGCTTAACTCCAAAACGATGCTCTTCATCAGTAACTACAAGACCTAATCGATGGAATGAAACATCTTTTTGAATCAATGAATGTGTACCTACAACAATATCTATTGAACCATCCTCTAAACCCTCAAGAATTGCTTTCTTATCTTTTGGACTAACCGAAGATGTAAGCAAAGCAACTTTTACTTCTTCATCATTAAACATCTTACCAAAGAAATCACTAAATGTTTTATAATGTTGGAAAGATAAAACTTCAGTTGGTACCATAATAGCACCTTGATAACCAGCAGTTACAACTGCATATAATGCAATTGCAGCAACTACAGTTTTACCACTACCAACCTCACCTTGCAATAATCTATTCATTTTATATGTTGATGAAATATCACCTAATATATCATCAAGTGCCTTATTTTGATCAACTGTTAATTTAAAAGGTAATCTATCAATAAATGCTTGTACCTTTTCTTTATTATAATCTATCTTTACTCCTTCAGGATTGTTCTTTCGACGGTAGAACATATAACGTACTTTTAATTGATGCTTCAACAATTCCTCAAATTTAATTCTACGAATTGCTTTATAAGTATCATTCATTTCCTCAGGAATATTTATATTTCTAATAGCAGCTTTAATTGGAATTAAATTATATTTATTACGAACATATGCAGGTAATTCTTCTTTTATTTCATCTTCATAATCTTCGTATAATTTTTCTTTTAATTCTAATATTTTTTTATCATCAATTCCTTTAAGATTAAAGATTGGTGTAATTGGATTATCAAATTCATCAAATGCAATTTCACTTGCAGTAAATCTTTTCTTATTAGCATCAAATTTACCAGTAAGTCTTACATATTTTCCATAATGAATTTTTGTTTTTAGAAATTGTCGATTAAAGATTGTGACTTTAATAACATTACCATCAACATCAGCAAAGAAATTCATCATAGTAAGTGATGTTTTTAAATTCATTACTGTTGCTTTACTTTGAACAATACCAGCAATAGTAACAACCTTTGTTAGATCTAAAACATCATCAAATGCTACTATTGTGTAATCTTCAAATCTTGAGGGGAAACTATATAACAAGTCAATGACTGTATTAATATTATTCTTTTTAAATAAGCTTACTTGCTTAGCAGATAAATAGGGTACTTTGCTTAATTCAGTCATATTAACTCCTTTCAATTATAATAAAAGGGCAATTTACATTGCCCTTTGTTCTTTATTCAAGAGCGATTATATAGCTATAAACGTCTTGGCCACCATTAATGACTTCGATTTCGATATTAGTATATGTCTTCTTAACATATTTTGCGAATTCGTTAGCAGTCTTTTCTGGAACATCTTTTCCATATATAATAGTGATTATATCTTTTTCATTAACTTTAGCTTGTTTTAACAAGTTTTTAACTGTATCATATCTACGTTTATTAGATGTAACAATTTTACCATTCATTATACCAATGTAATCATCTTTATGAACTTCAACATCGCCTAATTTAGTATTTCTAATAGCATAAGTTACTGACATACTAGTTACATTTTTAATGATTTCTTCTAAGTTTTGAACTAATTGTTCAGGTTCATCATTTAAATCTAACATTGTTAATGCTGAGAAACCTTCAGCAATTGAAGATGTTGGAATAACAATTACATTGCTTTCTGTATATATTTTTGCAGCTTGTTTAGCAGCAAGTAAAATATTCTTATTATTAGGGAAAACAATAATATTTTCTGCATTTAATGTATCAAAGCCATTAATGAAATCTTCAGTACAAGGATTCATGCTTTGACCGCCACTTACAACATAATCAACACCCATTTCTTTAAATGTTGCTGTTAAGCCTTCACCAGAAGCTACAGATACAACTGAATATTTGCTTCTAAGTTCTGGTTTCTTAGGTTTTTCAGGAACAATTGTTTGTCCTTCATGAGTAGCTTCATTTGGAGATACTTGTTGTAATTGTGAATGTTGAATTGACATATTTTCAATTTTTAATTTTATGAATTCACCATATTCTTGTGCAATATTTAATACTACACCTGGTTTTAAAGTATGAATATGACATTTAACAACATTTTCATCTTTTAAAATAACAATTGAATTTCCAAGTGGAGAGATACGATCAAGAATTGTTTTTTCACTAAAATCAGCAAGTTCACAACCAATTCTTTCTTTATCTAATTCAACTAAGAATTCTGTGCAATAACCAAATTCATTATTTTGAGTTTGTGTATTAACTGTAAATTGAGCGATATGTGTTTCAAAATCTTTCTTTTCAGTTTCATCTAAAGAAATCATTTCGCCCTTTAATGCTTTAAGCATACCTTCAATGATACAAACATATCCAGCACCACCACTATCTACTACTCCTGCCTCTTTTAACACAGGAAGTAAATTAGGTGTATTTTCTAATGATCTTTTAGCTTCAGCTAAATATTCTTCAAAGAATTCAACAATTGGCATTTTTGAATAAGAAATTAATTTCATCTTATCGCATGCTTCTCTAGCAACTGTTAATATTGTTCCTTCAGCAGGTTTTGTTACTGCTTTATATGCTTGTTCAACACCAGATTGAAAAGCTTGAGCCAAACCCATTGCATTTAATTTTGTTTGGTCTTTACAACCCTTATTGAAACCTCTGAATAATTGAGATAGGATAACACCTGAATTACCTCTGGCTCCCATCAACATTCCACGAGATAATTTTTTTGTTAATTCAAAAATATTTTTTTCGTCGATAGTACTAATTTCATTAATACCACCTTCGATTGTCATTTTCATATTTGTTCCAGTATCTCCATCAGGTACAGGAAATACATTTAAAGAGTCAACATATTGATAATTAGCTTTCAAATTAGCAGCACCATTTATGATCAATGCCTTAAACAAGGTGCCATCTATCATAGTAATTGCCATAAAATTCCTCCACAATCAATTAAAATAAGTATTAATTGATAAACAATAAGTATCCCCTATAAAGGGATAATATTACTTAAATATTATATCACAAACAGTAGTAAAATGCAAGACATTTTTAAAAACTAAAGAAGGCCAAAAAAATGTGAAAATAAAAAATAATTATTGCTATTTTTCAAATAATATGTTATAATAGTTTAGGTTTTATAGGAGGTCATTATGGCTCGTAAATGTTATGTAACTGGATTAGGTACATCAACTGGTAACAACCGTCCTCACTCATTAAAGGCTACAAGAAGAACTTGGAAAGCCAACTTACAAAAAGTAAGAATCATCGATGAAGATGGTAAAGTAAAGAAAGTGTATGTTTCTACACGTGCTTTACGTTCTGGTTTAGTAAAACGTGCTTAATTTTAGTTTAAGTTAAAAAAGGACTCAATCGAGTCCTTTTTTACTTTTTCTTATATATAATATAAGAATACCTTATTTTTGTTTTCTAATTTCCTTATTACGGAAATTCTTTTTTTCTTCATACATGTCTTCATCAGCAACACGAATCAAATGTTCAACATCTTCAAAGTCTTGACATGTTCCTCTTGCTACACCAATACTAGCAGATACATTGAAATCAAAATCTTCTAAAACAATCTTTTCTTGCATGTTATTTGCAATATATTCTTTAATATTTTCAACATCTTCGTCCTTAACATTTTTACCAACAATCAAGAACTCATCTCCACCATAACGACATAAGAATAAACGCTTTTGGCTCTCTTCACAAGATGCTTTTAAAATTTCTGCAAAACTTTTCAATACTTGGTCACCAACTAGATGGCCATAATTATCATTAATTTCTTTAAAGTGATTGATATCAATCATTAAGAAAGTGAAATCAATAGCTGAAGAAACATGACTTAAGCTAGTTTCTATATAAATATCTAGACTTCTTCTATTATTTAATTTTGTTAAATCATCAGTTTGAACCATTGAGCTTTGTTCTTCTACATATAGAAGGAGAATAGAGAATGTTAAACCAAATTGAACAATAGATACTCCTGCTAAGAATATTTGAAGAACCAAAACAATCATTGGTGGAATAGGAAACCATAATAATGATCTGAATTCCGCTTTTCTTACCCTATTTCTTTCTTTACTGATTGCTTGTACAATTATTGCAACTCCATATATTACATAAAACAATGTTGAAATCCAATGTAGAAATACTAATGGTCCTCTTGAATATGCACAAGTATCTAGATCGATTTTAAAAATCCAATGAGTAAATGGTGTCGAAAATAATAATATCGCAAATAGGATTGCTGGAATCAATAATAAAGCATTCCTCTTTTTATTATTGACGACATTAGCACCAATTTTCAACATTGAATACTGCATCCAAAATACCGCAATCAATAATACTGATAGATAATATATTATATTAGAAATATACATTATAATTGCCGAACCACTAAACACATAATCTTCCAAAACACCAGCGATTGAATCACTTACGCAAAAGATTATCGATGAAGTAATAGCTAATCTTATAAGTGTACTTCCTGTAGATATATCCTTTTTTTGCCTAGACCATTTTATTAACACAAATAATAATAGTACTATGCAACATATATCTATTTGAAGAAAATATAGATCTTTATACGGCAAAATATTTAAAAAGTTCATAATAAGCTCTCCTAATGCAATGATTATAACACAAGAAAATCAATTATTCAATAAATAATTTTTAAGCATCTCCTCTTGAAAAACCATTTTTCATTTCTAATGATGCTAAATATAATACCTTGTCTAATACTTTATATGTTAGTTTTTTAGCATTCTTAGCTAATTCTTCATTACATTTTTCTAAATATGCATTAACATCTTTTACATTTCCCTCATTAAACTCTTTATCAAACTTTTTAATTAAGTTATGTGATGTTGATGCCATTTTTAATTTATATGCATCTATTTCTGCTATTGTTTTTGGATAATGTGCATCTACCATAACACCAATTATTCTATTTACCCAATAGAAATTCTCAGTAGTAACAAGAGCACTTGTTTTAGCTAAATAATCTGGTGTTTTAGTTACATTTGCATAGAAAGGAACAAATTCATTGAAAGCATTTGAACCACATGCAATCCATTCAATAGCCATAATTTCTTTTTTCATATAAGGTCTTAATTGTGTTAACGCAACAAAGTTATTACGATTAATACCTATTGCACGATACATACCTCTATATTTATCATCAGTTCTATTAGAATATGGATTATACTTAGTTCCTTGATAATAAGATGATAATACATATTTAACATCTTCTACTGTTATCTTTCTTTCTGGAACCATCATCCAAGGAAGATTATCACTTTCAGGTCCATAGTATGCATCTTCACCTTCCCACTTATATGTGTTAGGGTTGAAATATTTCAACATATACCAAGCTCTTGGTGTATTATATGAATGATCTGAATCACTATGACTACCAAACGCAAATCTTACGTTGAAATTAGTGTTTTCTTCTAATTTAACTGCATTTAAATCTAAATCAAGATGATTTGTTCTAATGAAATCAATTAAATCACTAGAACACATATTGTTTTCTTGTTTAGAATATGCATCTTTTAAATCAAGGAAATCGATTCCTTGTTGATTTGGCATAACTACATAAGCATCATCGGGAACTCTTTTAGCTATCCAATGATGTCCACCAATTGATTCTAACCACCATATTTCATTTACATCTTGAAAACCGATACCATTCATTTCATAAGTACCATATTTTTCAAGTAATTCACCTAAACGTTTTACACCTTCTCTTGCACTTTTGATATATGGAAGTACGATTGTTAGCATATCTTCCTCACCGATTCCACTCTTTACAAGTGGGTCAGCACCCAATACACGTGGATTAGATGTAATAGTTTCAGTTTCACTCATTGCGACATTAAGTTCATTAATTCCAGCTTCTCCCCAAATACCTTCATCATTTAACGCATTTGGCATTGCAGTATAACGAAGAGGATTATCTGGTAAAGTAATTTTTATTTTGGAAATAACTGATTTGTATTCCTTTACTTGTTCATTAGGATTAACAACAATAAATTTTTTGGCTGTGAAACTTCCTGAACCAGAATCTTCATTTCTTGCCATCATTGTTGATCCATCATAACTTGCATTCTTTCCGACTAATAGTGTTGTACAAGGCATATTGCTACCTTCCTTTCTAAATACGATGTAATTATTATACCCGTTTTCTTTTATATTTTCAAATTATTTGATATTATTTTAAATTCATTTCTTCCATTACATACCAATCACAGGTAATATATTCAACACCCTTGTCAATCCATGCTTGTCCTACTTCATATTTTGTGTAAATATCAAAAGTCCAAACAGATATTTCAAGACCAGCATCATGGTATTTTTGTAGCCACTCATCACTATTAGGTCCACCATATGTTACATTAGTACTAAGATCAAAATTGTATTCAATACATGTATTTAATACATCTTGGCTTTCACATGAACTAACTAAATATTGACATCTTACATCATTATAGCCATTATTTCTAAGCCATTTTAAACAAGCAACAGTTGATGTTAAAAAGATTGTGTCATCCCACATTCCTTTTTCTTTCACAAAATCAACTAATCTTTGCATTCCTGCTTGACTTGAACTAGAAAGTCCAGGTGATGATCCTTTTATTTCTATAACTGCTTCACAACCATATGTTTTGCAGATTTCTAAATAACGTTCTAAGGTACATACCTTACTTTCGTATTTTTCTGTTGTATCAAGACCTAAGGATTTAATATAACCAGAATTGGTACGTGTCAAGGTAATTTCTTGAAGTTCAGCATATGTATGTTCACTAATCACAAAATCACCAATAAATGAATCATGGTTGGTTACATAAACACCATCTTTTGTAACTTGTAAATCACACTCTAATGCTTGATAATGTAAGTTCTTAGCAGCATATAAGAAAGCAGCCTCAGTATTAGGAACTCCATAATATGAACCACTATGGCCAATAAATTTAGTATGGTAATTCCATTTTACATCGACGATTCTATTTATTGTACTAACATTACCACTATTATCTTTTACCTTTAATGTTATTTCTTGACGACCATATGTACAAATAAGATTATTATCAAATTCGATTTTATCTGTAATATCACCATCAACATTATCAATAGCTTTAATACCTGTTAGTAGTGCTTCTTTATCATTATAATTAATTTCTAATTCTTCTTGATAATCATCTGTATATTCAAATACAGGAGCTTTATTTTCAAATATTTCAACATTTACTACTTTCACAATTGAATCATTGCTTAAAGGGGAAATAGATAATGTAGCACTACCCTTTTTGTTTGCAAGGATTGTGTTATCATCATTCACAATTAAATTATCATTAGATGAAATAATTTTAACATCTTGTAAAGCATATTCTGGTAACACATTATATTCAATACTATATTTTGAAGATTCTTCAAATCTAAGTTCAGTCTTTGTTTCTACATCACTTGGCATTGGGCGAATAATTTCAAGTTCAAATGTCGCTGAATAAATATCAGTCTTTGCAGTGACAGTAGTTTTTCCTAAACCATTAGGAATAACCTCACCATTTGAAACACGTGCCACATCAATATTACTACTTCTCCAAGTAATATGCTCTTCCTCATCAACACCAAATCTTACTAAATCTAATTGTTGGTGTTCTAAAATTACTTGTTCATGTAAACCAAATATTGTAAGTCCTTCTTGACATACTCTTACCACAAATGATGCTTTGCCTTCGTGATTCTTCACAGATACATCTACATTTGCGATTCCTATTTCTTTTGCGTAGATTACATCATCTTTTATTTCAATGATATTATTATCTATTTCATACACAAAATGGGGATTTTTCACATTTGTGTTTAAGGAAAGTTTATAACTTTCTCCAACTAATACGTCAACATTTTCTGCATCTATTGTACATGTTTTATTATTATTACAGCCAAACATAAAAACAACAATAAATATAATTAAGGAAAATAATAATTTTTTCATATGTTCTTTATCTCTTTTCGTAAAATATTTTTTCTTTTGTATAATCAATTACATATGCATGTCCTGATGCAGGTTGAATTTCATATACATATTTTCCCTCTTTAAATAAATTATCAATGATGTGAAAGATTGTGCCACCATGAGCAAGAATAATCACATCTTTATCAATGTTCTTGTATTTTTGAATAATCTCATCATAAGCGGATAAGACTCTTTTTCTTTGAATTGCAAAACTTTCTCCACCTTTTATTTTGTTGTTGAAAGTATCTTGTATCCAAAGCTGATATTCCTTATCATCTTTTAATTCTTCATATGTTTTAAGTTCAAATGGACCAAAGTCCATTTCTTTTAATCCTGGATATTCTTCTTTTTTAACATCACCAAATAGTATATTAAGTGATTCATTTGCTCGCTTCATCCCTGATGTAATAAAGATAGAACCCTTTGATACATCATCATATAAAGAGATCAAGTCTTTTAATTTTTCTTTTCCTTCATCTGATAAACTCAAATCAGATGAACCACAATATTGATGTTTGATATTAGCCATGGTTTCTCCATGCCTAATTAAAAATACTCTTTTCATTTTAACACCTCAGGAATTGATAAGTAAATTCTTATTACCTTATCAGCTTGTTTTGCTAATGCACTTGCAATTATTGCTTTCTTTTCTCTATTCAATCTAAGCTCTTTATCAATTGGAACAAGCCCACAAAAAATATCTTCAAAAATGATAATCTTATCTTTTAAATCATCTAAAATATCATCAATTGATTCTAAATATTCTCCGTGATACAAACATTTCTTTTGTAAATCAAGACCTTCTTTTACATCACAAATGTCTTCATCCTTTAAATTGTATGTTTCTTTCGCATATGCTAATTTACCTTGATATGCGCCACCAATAATTAATATCATATAATCACCTGCATTATTACTAAACTTATTAAAGATAGTGCTTCTGATATAGAAATTGCGTATCCTGATACATCACCATTTATTCCTTTAAATGCGTGATTTGCGATTAATGTTGCAAGTAAATGTAGAACAATAATACTTGCTGATACAATCACGTATAATTTAGTAAAAATAAATTGGATAGCAAGTACTGCAATTAATAAAATAATGAAATATATTATTTTAAATGTTTTAAAGCTTTTGTTTTCTTCTGTATTATACTCAGATACCGATATTTTCTTAAATAATGTAAGTGATAATGCTGACATTATTCTAGATGTAATTGGTATAAATATTAAGAATAAATAATTTGTTTCTGCATCTAATACTGAAAGTAACACAAAATGGATAAGAATTAAGAATATTGCATATAGAACGCCAAATGAACCAATGTGAGGATCCTTTAATATTCTTATTTTTTCTTCTAAGCTACGATATGAATTTTTAGCATCAACTACATCACAAAAACCGTCCATATGCATTAGGCCTGTTATTAAATAAGGGAATAATAATAAGCATAACGCAATTAACATATTAGGTAATTGTGTTAAATGTAATAAATATGCAAGTAAGAAATATAATCCACCGATAATTGCTCCCACAAATGGTAGCATCAGTGGCATATATTTCTTTGCTTCTTCATCCCATCCTCTATATAAGGGTGGAATTCTTGTAAAAGAGCTTAAGCTCATAAAGAATGCATGAAATAATTTTTTCATATTATATCTTCCCCTTTATAAATTTGTGACATCCTAAAACACATTCAATGACACAATCAGATATTTGCGCTAAGTGGCAAGAAACACTTCCAAATATTTTCAAATAATCTTCAGTGAACTGACTAACATATATGGCATCTGAAAATATATAATCAGTGACAATAACGATATTATCTACATTCTTACATAGTTCATCAAGATCATTGTTGATTTTATTTGTTAATTCATCATTTGATAGTTTATTTTCATATTTAAACATTTCATTTAAAACAAGTGCAGTCAAACTATCAAGTAAATATGTACTATTAGTATCACTAATTGATAAAACTTTGCTGATATCATACGCAATTTCAATTGTGTCAAAGTTTTTATCTTTTCTATTTTCTTGATGTCTCTTCACTCTTTTTCTATCTTCATCATCATATGGAAGCATAGTTGCTAAATAATAATGCTTATTCCCATTTGCAAGCTTCAAGCATAATTCTTCAGCATATGTTGATTTTCCATTTTTGACTCCGCCACTTACTAATACTATCATTTTATTTTTCCTTTACGCTAAATTTGTCACCTATTTTTAATTCTTGTAAATAATCGTCATTAATGTTTGCTTGTTTAAATGTACCCATTTTATTTTCAATTGCACATGCAGCTTTGATTAAAGAAATTGCAAGTACAGCACCACTACCTTCACCAAGGCGCATATTTAAATCCAAATATGGATTTAAATCCATCTCTTTCATTATCTTCATAAAACCAATTTCATATGATTTATGGGATGCCATCATATAATCTTTAACATCCTTATTTATAAGAAATGCTAGATATGCAGCTGTTGCTGATATAAAGCCATCGATAATTGCAAGCTTATGATAATATGCACAAGCAAGATATGCACCAAGAAGTGCACAAATATCAAAGCCTCCAAGCTTTGATGCTACATCATAAACATCATCTTTGTTGACATTGTTGATATTTATTGCGTGTTTTATAACATCAATTTTATGTTTATATGCTTCTTCGCTTAAACCTGCACCCTTTCCAGTGACTTCTTCAACAGAAAGGCCAGTCAAAGCAGCAATAATTGCGCTTGATGTTGTTGTATTTCCAATTCCCATCTCACCTAATGCGAAGGCATCATAATTATCCTTATTATCTTTTATTGCATCAAAGCCAATTTGAATAGCTTTCATGCATTCTTCTCTTGTCATTGCTGGTCCTAAAAAAATATCATCAGTAGATTCTCTTATTTTTCTTTGAATGACATTTGATTTTGAAGTATCACCGATAACACCAAGGTCATAGACCCTAACATCACAGTCAAATTCCCCTGCAAGTGTTGCCGCACCAGTAATATGTCTTGTAAGATTAATACTTTGACTATATGTTACACTTTGTGGAGTTGAAGAAACACCTTCTTTTACTACTCCATTATCAGATGCGAATACCATAAGTGCAAAGCGATTAAAATCATAATGTATGCTTCCTTTAATACCAGCAATCTGAATTGCAATTTCTTCAAGTCCACCCAAGCTTCTAATTGGTTTAGCAAGGCTTTCTTGATATAATTTTGCTTGTGCTAATATTTTTTCATCTATTTTCTTTATTTCTTTTATACGATCAATAAATTCATATTTTTCCATATTAATCTTCCAAAATCTTCTTTTTTATTAAATATTCGATTGAATCTTTCGCATCAATGCTTTCAATGGTATATGTAGCATCAGCACATAAAGTATTTGCTAACTTAAAGAACTTATTTAAATTGATACTACCCTTACTTAAACCATTATGAGCATCATATTTTTTATAATTATTATGAATGTGGAAATGATAAATATATTTAGCATCAACTTCCAACCATTTTGCGACAGCAATTTTAGATGCTACATGAGCATGTCCTATGTCTAAACAAAGTCCAAATCTTTTATCATTTACCTTTTCCACAATTTCTTTAAGCATAAATGGTTCATCTTCCATCACATTTTCTAAGCATATTATAGTATCTTCATCAATAAATTGAAGAATCTTTTTAAAAAATTCAACTGCTTGTTCGATAAAATATGATTTGAAATATACAGTTGGAACGTAGCCAGAATGAATAATAATGCGCTTTATTTGATAAGTGCGAGCCAGCTTAAATGCTTGCTCATAACGCATATACGCAATTTCTTTAATTTTAGGATCAATTGCGGCAGGGCATAATTCATTGAATGGAGCATGGAAGGTAAATCTATTGATACCCTTCATCTTTTCTTCGACTATCTTACTTACTTCATCAAAATGCTCATCCATATTGTATGCTGTACAATATTCAGCAATCTCTAAGCCTAGATTATAATTAAGTGCTAACTCATGATCATTTGTAGCTATTGTGGAAATATATAATTTTTCTTTTTTCATTTTGTATCCTCTAATATTAATATTATACCACAAAATAATAGTTTTGAATGTAAAAATATGTATACATAAAAAAAGCCCAATTAATCAATTGGTCTTTTCAACAATTCAATTAGCACTCTTATAGAATTAGGACTATATTCATATAGAACAGCATAATTTCTTAAATCATCATACAAATTGATATCCATCATTCCCTTTAATGAAATAATAAAGGTGTTTTTTCTATTATTCACTTCATTGATTATATCTACATTAACTTTATCAATATTAACATTATATGAAAACGCAATGACTGAATCATATTTATCTAACAAATTTAATATCTTATTCTTTGTACTTTCCTTATTATCTAACACAATTACATCATTCTTAAAATTAGCGTTTAATGCTTGGGGAAGACTACGATCATCAAAAACATCCTCAGCACCATTAATTGCGTATAATTCCGGTGCCAAAAATAGAGTATTATTCTTTAAACTTGGCATTATTCCCTTAATTAATTGAAATGATGCTTTTACTACTTGATATGAAAAATCATTTGCAGCTATACTTACTTGATATTCTTCTTCATTATAAAAATATTTATCCAAATATGGTCTTAGCTTATTCTTATATTTTGCTATTCTTTCTATTTTTTCATCAAGTGTACTTTCCTTTAAAGAACCATTTATTACGCAATCATATAAATATTCAAATGTATCTACTTGAACTTGATAATCATGACAACATAGAATCATATCTGCACCAGCATTTAAAGCCATAAGTGAAGCTTTCACAGCACCAAAATAATCATCAATTGCTTTCATCTCTAAGGCATCAGTAATAACAATACCTTGATAATTCATTTTATCGCGTAAATAGCCTTTTATTACCTTAGATGATAAGGTTGATGGTAAATCATCGATTGCTTTAAAGATAGTATGTGTTGTCATTATACAAGGACTATCAATATTATATTTGAATGGAATTAATTCATGTTCTTCTATTTCTTTGATACTTCTTGTAAGAATAGATGCATTAAAATGTGTATCAACAACATCTTCACCAGCACCAGGGAAATGTTTCAAACAAGATAAAACACCATAATATGATAAGCCTTTAATAAAATCATGAGTGTATTTACAAACCTCATCCGGATCAGATGAATAATGTCTGATATTAGCATAATATGGATCTTTACTGTTAATATCTAAGCAAGGTGCTAAATTCAAATTAAGGCCTAGCATAATCATATCTCTTCCGATTATCTTTCCAATTTCAAAGCATGCAGATTCAATATGGGATTGACTACATGACATTGGTGATGGCGGAAAAGTAACATCATTCATCATTCTTGTTACATTGCCACCTTCTTGGTCAATTGCAGTTAAAGGAATATAGCCTGTTTTATTCTCTATTAAACTATAAATATCCTTATTCAATTGTTTCATTTGCTTTGGATTTTGATAATTCCTTGTAAAATAGATTATATTACCTAAATAATATTTATCAATTAAATTCTTTAAATTTTCACTTATTTGATAGCCATTAAAACCACAAAATATTACTTGCCCAATCTTTCTTCTTATCCTTATTTCATCTTCTTTATTTACCATATTCTTTTATCTTTTCTTCCAATTCATCTAAAAATTTATAATTGAGCTTTAATTCAATTAGTTTTTCTCGATGTTTCTTTATTTCTTCAAGCAATGCTTTCACATTTACTTCATTTAATTTAGGATACAATCTTAAGAAATTTTTATATTCAATTTCTTCAATCTTTTCCTCACTTAAGCCCAAACAATTTAATGTAATATCATCACTACCTAATAATCCTTTAGGATTACCTTTTATTGTATGCTTATTTTCACTTAAAAATGCGTGGCATAATTCTTTTCTTGTTTTAGCATCTTCTTCATCTAAATCACCTGTAAATGCTGTCTCAATTGAAATATCAGTGCCATATAGGATTCTATCACTATATTTATTAAAGAATTGTTTTGCTTGAAGAATATTATCACTCATATTAGTAAATAGTTCAATACCTGGTGTAATATCGACACTAATGTTTGGATATTTATCAAATAATTCACTTAAGTGTTTTAAATTATTACTTAAAAAGAAAAAATGTGCAAAAGTAATTTTCAAATTAGGATGTTTTTTAAGTAGATTTTCTACTTGATTATATTGGTCAATATTATTTGCGAATGTTCCATCACCATAGAACCATCCACTACGCTTAGCCCAAAATGGAACCTTTTCTTCATCCCAAAATTCTTCTGGATCATTGACATGCCAAGTTATATTAATACCTTCCTTTTCTAAATAAGAAAATGTTGGATCATATAAAGGATCATCAAAATTAGGAATTGGAAATCTCTTACGATCACTCGGTTTTCCTTCAATCATTTTAATTCCATCAATACCACATTTTCTTAAATTCTCAATATATTTAGGCATCATATCCATCTTATCATGATGAAAATATAAATATGCATCTAAGGCACCATCTACATAAACCTTTCCTTCACACACAAGTTTAGCATATAAAGCATCAATATTTTGATTGATTTTTCTAGAATCTATTTGTGATTCAATACATGCAAAGTCAGCATTAGTAATTTCTAATGCCCTTAGAATCTTTTTAGGATCTCCTGGGTAATCATAATGAATGTGTCCATCTATTAGCATAATATTTCTCCTTTTCTTATATAATAATTATATCACATTTTTAAAAATAAAAAACTATTAGATTTTAATTCTAATAGTTTATTCTTTTTTCAGATAAAACAATCTTCTTCTTTCTTCTTTTTCACCAAGCCAAGCAAAGTGTTCTAATTTTATTAATTTAAAATATTTGGTAAAAATATTCGTCCATTCTTCATCACTCTTATTAAGTAATCTTAATATTCCATCAACAAATAATTCACCTTCTTCATTGATGTCACTCCCTTTTTTAGCACGCATTTCTTCATCTAAATAATAATTCATGCTAAAGATGATAGTTGAATTAGCCTTAGTAATTCTATATATTTCCTTAATGATTTCTTTACTAATAGAAAAAGGTAAAACATCAATAACGTTCGAACAAATAACAGCATCATATTTATCACTATCTTCACCTTTTAACCATTGATCATCAATATTAATCGCATTAATATTCTTTTCAACATTAAATAGTTTTTTATAAACATTCAGCATTTTAATCGCATTTTTAGATACATCAACACTTGTAATATCAATGCAACCAGAGCATGCCATAATTAAACTTGCCCAGCCTTGACCACAACCATAATCTAAAACTTTTTTGGAATTTGCGATGCTTAAGCATGCATCAAATAATTTCTTTGAAGGTGCCATTTCTTTCCATTCATCACCTTTGATGCTCTTTTTATATTCTTCGATTTCATTTTCATCACACGCAAATACTGAATCCCAAAATGATGCTAACTTATCATATTTTTCTTTTACTTCTTTTTCCATATAATTTCCCTTATTTTATTTGATTATTTTATTCCATTCCTCTTCTTTAAAACCAAGTAAGATCTTATCCTCACTTACAAGTATTGGTCTTTTTACAAGCATACCATTACTTGCAAGTAATTTCAATTGTTCATCCTCTGTCATATTAGGGATTTTATTCTTTAAATCATATTCTTTATATAAAAGTCCTGATGTATTGAAGAATCTTTTCAATTCTAAATTACTATTTTGATACCACTTTTTTAATTCTTCATAAGTAGGATTATTTAGCTTTATATCTCTTAGCTCATATTTAATATTATTTTCATCTAAATATTTTTGTGCTCTTTGACATGTTGAGCACTTAGGATAGCATATAAACAACATTTTTATCACCTATTATTATTTAAGATCTTTCTTTTTTTTATTTGTGATTAAGAAATATATCCAATAGAAAACGGCAATATATATTAAGAATAATCCAACAACAATGATTGGATATAAAACCTTATTTCCATTAACCATATTATAGAATATTACATATGGTGTACCATCATGATTCATTAAGAACATATAATTATATGGTATTGTAAGATTAGCGATTAAAGCTAAAACACAGAATGAAATTAAAATACCAAAGGTAATTAAGATATTTTCCTTTTTCATACTTTCCATACCTGATATCACAATATATAATGACGCAAAGCCAGATATTGAATGTGTTAGGCCAGATGCAACATTGTCAAGACCTAATACTGGATAAGCATTATAATTTTGACCAGCTCCTATTGTTCCCATTACAGCACCAAGAAGACCAAAAATAAACACAAAATCTAAAGCTGCTTCTTTGATTCTTCCTTTAGAAAAGGCGGCAAGTGGTATCGCAATTAGTTGAATTGAACACAAAAACAAAGGTAATGTCATAAGAATTGTTTTGGAAATAGAACCACCAGTATTTGTAGCTCTAATGCACAAACAAACAATCTTAAATATTTCAATTGAATCGATAAGAATTGCAGATACAATTAAAACCTTGTTTTTTATTTTTTCATCTTTATTTCTATTTTTTCTACCAAAAATAATTGCAAGTATTACCATTGTTGCCATAAGTAAGCCAACAAATGTTAAATGTTGCCAAGACATATATCCTTCTGGACTTCTATTATATCCTTCTAATCCTAAAAATTCTTTCATTTTTTCTCTCCTCTTTATTCGCTTATCTATTATAACACATAATTAAAAAATAAAAAAGGGCATTCAATATGAATTGAGTGCTCTTTTGAGATTATTCATCATCCTCAGAATTACCCCTTTTAATTCTATGAGTCTTTCCATCTTCACCTAAATAAGTTCCTTCACCACTATATGGTTTTAATACACCATTTTTCATCATTTGTACTACAACTTCCGCAATATGTGGGTCAAATTGAGTGCCTTTGCAGCGTTCAAATTCACTGATGATATCATCAAGTGGGAATGGGTCCTTGTAAACACGTTTTGAAGCCATCGCATCAAAGCAGTCGGCACAACAAATAATTCTTGCAACGAATGGTATTTCTTCACCTTTTAGTCCTTCAGGATATCCAGAACCATCATATTTTTCATGGTGTGATTTTGCACCTTCAATAATTTGGGGGATAGTGGAAATACCTCTTAGGATCTTTGCGCCACGAGTAGTGTGGCTCTTCATAATCTTAAATTCTTCATCAGTTAATCTACCTGGTTTATTTAAGATACTATCAGGAATAGCAATTTTACCAATATCATGAAGAAGGGCGATGTAATAAATATTATCAACATCATCTTCTTTCATGCCAAGGCTTTGCGCAATTTGTTTAGAATAATAACCAACTCTAATTGAGTGACCATTTGTGTATTCGTCTTTGGCGTCGATTGTACGGGCAATTGCTTGTATTGATTCAACAGTAATATTTTTATATTCTAATTGTTTCTTTAAAGATTGTTTAGTCTTAATACGAATGATTATGAAAGTAACAGCAACTACAAAAGCAAGTGCCAAGATAGCAAGAACTATCCAGAACCAAACCTGTTCATAAATCCTTCTGTCTTTTGTGATATTGATTGTCACTTCATTTGATAATTGACCATATTCATCAACAGAATATGCTTTGAATTTATAACTTCCTCCAGGAATATTAGTGTAATAAATACTTCTATTATCAGCATCAGCAATATGATAATCATTATCAACGCCTTCAAGCTTATAATATATTGTATAGCCCTTATTAGGTCTAAATCCTAAAACTGATAAGTTAAATGCGATACGATATACACCTTTTTCAACATGAATAGTATTTCCATAATATTTTTTATCATCTAATTCTGTAGATGATACTGCCATCTTAACAGGTACTTTTATATCATGTTTTTCATTGAAATCATATGTAAAGATGCCATTAATAGTTTGGAAATAATATATTTGAGCATCAGCATCATAATAACCAGAAGTGTTTGCTTTTATAGAAGGTAATCCATTTGTCTTATCATAAAATTCATATTCTCTAAGTGTATCACCTGCTAATGAAGGTGCAATATAAATTTGTGTTTCACTCGCAATTATATATTTTTCCTCAATTTCACCATTTAATTTCTTATGTTGAATTTTGGAAAGTTCAACGATAGAACCTTTAATATAAGGAATTGTGATTTCACTTGATTTATATTCACCATTTACATTTTCTAAACGATATAATCTACTATTCAAATTATAATAAATGTAATCACCATCAATTAATGTTTTTAATCTACTTGCTGAAACTGATTTTTCAGTAGGCATTTCTACTGATGATGAAAAATCATCATCTACCACAAATAATCCCTTTGTAGTGTTATATAATATTTTTCCATCTTTAGTTTTATTGATGTAGACAACATTTGAAGGTACTTGTAAAATCGAAAATGAAGTACCATCAAATTTCATCAAAGCACGGCTACAACCAATAGCAAGATAATCATCAAAAGCTCGTAAAGATCTTGTAACATTAATTAATTCCAAATTAGGACTTCCAACAAGTTTATTAATATGACTTGTCATATAATCAATGTCATAAATTTTAACAGTATTATTTTCAGGATCATATTCTACAATACCAATACTTGATACCGCAAAATAAATTTTATCATTTAATTTTTCAATATCTTTTGGTGCAAAAGAGAATGTATAATTTTCATCTCCACCTGCTCTACCTTCTAATGTTTTTTGATTAGCATAATCATTAATAGTATTCATAATGATATTATCTGGCAAGATTTTCTTTTGATTTATATCATATAAATAGATATGTGAAGATGCAACAATGTATAGAATATTATCATACTTTTCTACTGCATAAACATTTCTTTCCAATTCAGGTGGTAGACTTAAATCTTTCCAAATTGAATCACTATGTAGTAATTCAATTAATGAATTTTTAGTAATAATTGAAACTCCGGATGCACCAATATAATGTGATGCTAACCATAAATTGCCTTCATAATCAATCATTAAATCAATCAATTGACTCTTGTTTTCTAAATCATCAGCGATTGAAACATTCATTTCATCGGTTGATAAATCTATACAATATAAACCAATTGAGTCACAAGCCACAAATAATGTTTTATCTTTTTCAGAATACAGTAGTTTATTGACTTGATCTGGTACAGTTATATCACTCAAGAATTCTTTTGTATCCATGTTATAGCGATGAATTATTCCTTCATCTTCTGCCATATATAAAATATCATCATATGAATAAATATCTAAGAATTTAGGGAATAAATAAATTTCATTTCCATCTTTATCAAAGACACCAACATCATTTTGGAAATAGAAATTATCTCTTTTAGTATCTAAAGCAATATCAGAAATATTCAATGAAAGAGTTGAAGGAATTGTAGATACTTCTTCTGTATTTATATCATAAATATAGGCACTTGTTGAAGTTGAAATATATAAATAATCCTTATTATCATCGTAAATAATATCTCTAATATCACCAAAATTATAATTAACTAAAGAAAAAGATTCATCTTCATGGATAATTACATCAGATGAAGTTGCAATAAATAAAGTATTATTCTTTTTAGCGAGCGCACGAACATTTAAAATAAAATGTTCTTGTCCATCTTCAATAAAACTTTTATATGTAACAAAATCTTTTGAATCATAGCGTGTCAAACCTGAATATTGCGCAATCCAAACAAAGCCATCATCAGTTTGACATAAGGCTTCAGCACCAGATACTTCCAAATTAACAGGTATTTCGGTCTTATCACTCATATAAGAATAAACATTGATTGGTTTAAAAGCTAAAATAGCCACAATACAAATCAATGTGGACAAAATAAATAAAAAACTCTTTTTCATAGGCTCTCCAGATAAGTGTTTTTAAAAAATAATCAACAAAAAATATGATCTTTAATTGTTCTTTTTAATTCAATTTAGTTCTTTGTATATATTTTACCATATTATTTATATTTCAACAATTATTTATGAAAAATAAAATAAAATATATACTAGCGTTTAATAAAAAAAACATTCTATTTTGTAAAACTTAAATAGAATGATTTTTATTAATTATTCTAATAATTCGATTACGATTATATCTTTGCATCATAACATAAATATAATCCAACAAAGATGCTAATATTGATGTAATTAAAAACACAATAAATTCATTGAACCATATTGAAAAAATAAGTGGTATATAGCTTAATATCATTATTATTTCATGAACTACTTCTGCTTGACACATTGCCATTAGAATATCTTCCCATGAATGTAGTTTTGGATCAAATAATTCTTTTTCATAAGTTGGCATTATTTTTTTCCATTTTTTTATTTTTAAGAATTGATACCATTTCTCTTCTAATTTATTTGTTTTAAACCATCTCTTATTATAATCAGCCTTATTTTTCATAATGCTGTTTATAATTAATCCAACTAAAAGACGCATGATAAAATGATATGATATTGTTAAAAAAGTAATTGCAAGTGAAAATATTATATTATTATTTGTGTAATAATAAATACTTCCAAAACAAATACATAATAAAACAGAAATAATTGTTGTTAAAAATATAATTCTTTTCATAATTATAATAATCTGTCCACTCTTTTCTTTCTTTTTTTTCATCATTAGATAAATAAGATTCCCATGGTGCATCCCAGTTTCCCCACTCAGTATCGGATGTAAACCATCTAACATAATCTTCTATATCTGATTCTATCATATCTCTAAGTTTTATCACTTTTTATTTCTCCAAAATCTTTTTCAGCATTATTATTTCTTCATTTCGATATTCTTCCACAAAACCATTTTTTAGAAATAGTTTAATGGCAGGATTATCTATTGCGATATCATCATAAAGCTCTTTTATTCCATTTTCTAATGCTTTCTCACAAAGTAGGCTAAGACCTTCTTGTCCATAGCCTTTGCATCTATATTCAGCATACACAATTATATTAGCAATATAATAATTATCATCAAAATGGTATGCAATTTCTCCAACAAATTCATTGTTATCATTTACTAAATATGCATAATATCTTTCATTATCATTATTTATAATCCAATAATCATACCAAGAAGCCCAATCTTCTTTAGGAAATTGTATTGTGCCTCCCCAGTGATGATTATAAGACATTGTATTACTATCTGAAAGAAGCTTCTCTCTAAACCATAAATCATCTAATTTAGGAATATATTCTTTTATCATTATTAATCACCTTTATTATAGATTAAATATCTTTTTCCACAATGTAGAAACTATGTCCCTTTGGTAAATCTTTTAATTCTCCAGAAATTCTATATCCGTTTTTTAAAAAGAATTCGATATTCCAGTCATAAATCTCTTCAATAATAATTTTTGTAGCACCTGTTTCTTTAGCTTTCTTTTCAAAATGCTTAATAAGTAATGATCCTAAACCTTGATGACGATATTTTTCATTAACCCATATTTTCCAAATCCAGGCAACATCAACATCGCCGTTTCCAGCAATAATAGCTCCAACAACTTCGCCTTTTTCATTGACTAGTTTACGATTGATTTTGATGTATTCGTGCTTAAATTCTACGTATTTAGCATTATATCCTTCATCAAGCTGTTCACCAATAAAATCATAGTCATCTTCATTACCATCTATTACTTGATAATTTATAGGTTTACATATTCTTTTTACAGCATTTCTATCCAAAAGCTTATACAATTGATAATCTGTATGTCCGATTGGACTATCATTGATAGTGGCATATACTTTGTAGCCATGTTTTTCATAATATGGCTTTGCTTGAAAATCCCATGTTGATAGAATAATGATATGACACCCTCTCTCTTCTGCAACTTTTTCTACTGCTTGAAGAACATGAGAACCAAGTTCTTGATGACGATATTTTTCATCAACCCACAAAACATTAACATACATGCCTCCCCATCCATAAATATGAGCTGAGCATCCAGCTATTATTTTACCATCTTTATCGACAATCTTTTTACAAACAAGTTCTTCTTCTTCACTAAAGCCATCAAGAACTGGTACTAACTTGTAATAATAATCATTAACAAGTTTTTCTATTCTATCAGAATCTTTTCTAGCACTTCTTCTTATACTAAGTTTTTCCATAATCCTATTTTATATTCCCCTTCATTTTTACATTGTTACGTAGCGGTTAGTGTTTTTATAAATTGATTTGTGCGATTCAAGATAAGTCGGTCTGAGCAATTACATTTTAGCTATTTTAGACTATTTCTTTGTCAGCAAACATACGATTTCAACATGACTTGTCACACTAATAGGAACATATTTTAACTATAATTAAAACAAACTATTGTTACGTTCATCAACATTTTGTAAATAAACAAAGAACATATATAGAGGAATTGTCAATATTTTGTTTTCATCATCAAACCCATAATTATTTTTTGAAACCTTCAATGCATAATCACATTTATTATGCTCTTTATATTTTTTAAGCGAATTTAATTGCCCTTTTCCTTTTTTTACATCTATTGGAACTATTACATTACTATCTTTTATCAAGAATTCAAACTCAGCATCATTTTTACCTTTCCAAAAATATAAAGGTAAATTATAAGCTTTTAGCTCTGATGCAACATAATTTTCAAAAAATATTCCGGATAATTCGTTTCTTGCATTCTTATCTACAAATGTTGACATATTAATATCACTTTGATAAGCAAAGAAACCAGAGTCCATCAAATACAATCTATAATTTGATTCATTATCTAGACTAAATGGAAGTGTAACTACTTCTTTCACTTGTTCTGATTTATATATTGCACCAGCAGTTACTAACCAATCAATAGGAGATATTAAATCTCTAGACTTTAAATTCTTTTCAAGAAGCGATGCTCTAAAATTTTTCGATTCTTTATTTAATTCTCGATAAATATTATTGAATATCAGTTTTGATCTAATAATCGATTCACTACTAACTTGATACAAATCCATATCATTTAAATAATCATTAAAAATTGAAATTATATTTTTTCGTATATTTACAATTGATTTTCCTTCTAAATACATTTTTACATTTTCAGGCATTCCACCAATTAATAAATATCTATATAATTCATCCATTGCCATCTCATGAATACTATTATCTAAAGGTATTTTATTATTGTATGCTTCCACTATTTTTTCATATAATAGTTTATTTGCATTATAAATGAATTCTTCAAATGAAACAGGATGAATATATATTTCTTCTATCGCTCCTACTGGAAAGAAAAAGCCTTCTAATGCATGTTGATTTGATACTTTTTGGTTTCGTTTGATTTTTATTCTTACCATTGATCCAGATGCAATTACAGGAATTTCACTAAAATCCTGCTTAAAATATTTAAGCGATGTAATTATGGGTAATGCCTCTTGAATTTCATCAAATATCAGTAAAACATTTTTATCAATAACTCTTTTTTCACGTAAAGACAGATATTCTATAATTTGTTTAGCATCAGTAATCGGATCATTACTTTTACCATCACCATTAATAAAATTTCTTACATCATTATCCTTCTTTAAATCAATATATATGTAATTACCCTTGTAATATCTTTCAGCAAAGATTTCTTTAATTAAATAAGTTTTACCAATTTGTCTAGCACCATACACAACTAATGGCTTTCTATGTTCAGCATTCCACTCTATTAATCTTTTTAATTCTTTTCTTTCCATATCTTCTTACCTCGACATTATTATAACACAAAATCATGGAATGTGCAATCTATATTTAATTTTTTTCTCTTATTTGTACAAATTATAATCAAGAAAATTATACAAAATATACAAAATAAGAGTTTCCAGATAAATTTCTAGAAACTCTTTTTTTATTTAGTTTGTTTTTCTCAAACGCTTTTCGTTAAAAGGCAGACCGTCTCAACGTGTTTCGTAAACATACCATTTGTATTTAATATTCTTTATCACTCATACCAAATGAAATTTTTAAGTTCACTGTTCATATTACCTATATAGTCAATATCAAAATCATAAAAATATAAATACGCAATCGTATTATTTGCATCATTATATCCTATCATCATAAAAGACTTACAAGTGCAACGACCATTTTTCCAATAATCTCTATTTGGAACAATTTGAAATGAATAGCCCCTATAATCGAAAGATGTTACTGGAAATTCACCTAATTCCTCTTCTTTTAAAAAATCATAACTACTTAATACACTTTGCTTTTCTTCAGTGTAGTTATCATCATAAGTCACAAACAATGAAATGTTATCTGATTGAAAGCCAAGAATTGTGAAGTACAAGACATGCTTATAACCAAATTTAGCGTCTGTATATGAATTTAAATCATCTAAATTAGGCATTAGTGTAGAAGCATATTTAACTTCCTCGACGTATTTTTCATATTTATCTATGTCAGTACTCTCTTCTAAGGTCCTTGGAGAGCGAATAATATCATAAATCATAATTCCAACGAAAAGAATAACAATTAAAAAAGGGGCACTTGCAATAATACCTATAGGAAGGCGTAAGAATATTTTTCTGATTCTATTTTTCTTATTCAAAGTGTTTTCATCGAATTCATCTTTTGACTTTCCCAAACAAATTACAATCATAAATGGGATTGTTAATACTGCAAATATATAAAAAACATAGTTAAATTTCATTCCAATATCAGTTAATCTTCTTGAAAAAAGAGATAGAGCTTGTAAAAAAAGAATTGCCAACCAATCTATTATTAGGACAACAAATACATTATGATTTAATCTTAGGCTTTGATAAATAAGTACAAATAACAATGATTGTAAAAACGCGAATAAGAATAAATCTATTATAAAGTCTTTTCTATTTAATCTTGCTTCATAATTAAAAAGATTTGCCCATATTCTTAAATAAGGAATATTTTTTAACTTCATATTACTTTCTTCATTTGGCACCATAAATAACCTCCCAAATAATAAAACAATTATTTATAATTAGTTAAAAGGCAAATACTCTCAACGTGCCTCGGAGCAATGGCATGAATAAAACGGTGTCTATTTACGCTGATTGCTCACACGCTCTTGTGGCTTAGTCCCTGCTTTCTGAAAAGGTTGAGGCAACAGGGTAGATATTGCTTCAATCTCGAATCATGTAAAAACCATCGAACTTAAAGGACGATTCTTTCGGCATACGCTTTTAATAAGATATTAATCTGCTCCTCGTTCTCAAAAAAAGCCTCGTCACATTTTTCAAGTATTTCATCAGCCGATTGGTCAATGCCTTCTTCATTTGACTCCAGATATGCTCGATACGCGATCTGCAAATTCTGTTGAAGAGTTTCCGGCAAAATCGTCGTTAAGGTTGCAATTTCTTCTCGCAAATCAGATACATTTTCAACATTTACAAAGTATTGGTCGTGTCCTCCGTTGTTTATTTCGCTTTGATAGGTCATCAATTCTGCATAGGGTGAATCAACTTGTCCCGATGCCCACAGATTCCACATCTTATTCCATTTCTTTTGCTCGTCAGAAAGTTCAGTTTTTTTCTTCTTAAAAGCATCAAATAATCCCATTGATAATTTCTCCTTATTCCATCATTGTCACGCCTATGCTGTAGTCTCTACTCGGCTCGAGACATCAATACGACTGATTCTACATGACTTGTATATTTAATGGTAACATATTATAGCCATCTCTTATAATTCTTTTTTAAAACAAATTATTCGGTTTTCCTCTTTAAATCCAATGTTCAAATGGAATGCAAGTGATTCATTATTGATAAGTGCGCAATCACTAGCAAATTCGCTGCAACC
>JAEEHM010000062.1 GCA_016280895.1 Bacillota bacterium | reverse complement strand
GGGTCTATATAGCGTACCGGGTTATTTCCTGCGTAGTGATACAAATTGCCATTGATGTGATTAAAGATGCCTCCCATTCCAGGCAAATTTTGGTTATTTTTACGATTTTCATCACTAATTGGAGCTTGTGGAATGTATTCGCTTAAAGCAGGATCTGTCGAAATCCATCGCGAATATTTAGGATCCAGGTATCTTGCTCCGTAATAATATAAACCTGTTTCTTCGTCTAGTTCTTTTCCTGTAAACTTATAAGGCAAGAGTGAAGGGTCTAGATTTTGTGTTTTTTCAACCCATATTTCACCATAAGGAGTATATTCAAGTCTTTGATATTCATTACCATCGTAATCTGAAATAAGAGTTGCTGAACCAAGATGATCTGAGTGGTAAAAATACTGTTTAAAATATTCTTCATGAGCTGTGGTTTCATCAGCTCCAGCAATTTTTGTTACAATTCGTGTTTCACCTAGATAAATATTTTTTGCATATTGTCCACCATGAATGTTGTTACCGCTATCTGTATGTAGTGTCCACATCTTATTAAAGTAAAGTGTTTCAGAGAATTGAGTATATTTATTACTTCGTTGACCATCCTGTCCATAAATATAAGAAGTAGAGTAGTTGTCGTCTACAGAATTAATCAATTGATTCTTTTCATCCCAAGTGTAAATACGTTTATAGTTCAAAATTGAATTTGCTTTCTTACCAGAAGATTCATTATATAAACCCCAACCATATTCTGTAGAATAAACATCATCAGTTTCTTTTGAAATTTTGAAATATTGATTTTCGTTCTCATTAGTTTCAAAACTTCCATCTTGTTCACATATTACATTTCCATTTGAATCATATTGGTAATAACGATTTCCGGATCTTATTAAACGATGTGCATAATTCTGGTCATATAAATAATCAAAAGAATAATTAAGATCATCTCCTATTGTTTTTTGAGGAGTAACAGTTTCTGTAGAAACCTTACTAATCATATTGCCTAAACCATCTGGATCAAAGGTAAAAGTTTGTGTGTAAGTTGAATAATAATCTGCATTGGGAGAAAGAGTTGGGTTGTAAATTGTATGCCCTTCGGCTCTAGTCAATTGATAAAGATCATCGTATTCGTAAGATTGCCAAGTTATGTAGTTTCCATTTACGCTATCAAGACAGTCATTCGTATAACCGGATACATTTCCAACATCATCAAATTTATATTTTATATTCTGATAATTCAAACCCCACTTGTTTTCTGTTTTTATTGTATCAAGCCATCGTCTCTCTTCATCATAAGTATATTCAGTGAATGTACCGTTTCCATAATCAATACGTAATCGTTGACCATATTCATCATAAGTAATATCCGTAACATAATTAAATGTTGTATCATTATAGTGTTTTCCTATAACACTTATTACCTGACCACCAGAATCATAACCATAAGTTATAGTTTCGTCATCAGGATAAACAATCCATTGCATTCGACCAAGATAATCGCTTCTGTATTTCATTGTAGAAGTTATAGTAGGTTGAGTAGCATTTAAATGGGTATTAAGGCTTCTGGTTTCTTCTATTACTTCGCCCAAAGCTCCATATTTATATTCTATTATACCAGATGAATCTGAAATAGATTGTATTTTGCCCGCTGTACCATTATTTGAATTAGGAGCTCCATAATTATAAATCGTGTTTTGTGTATATGGGTAATCAATTTCAATAAGACGATTTAATCCATCATATTTATAATAAATTTGTTTATTATTCTCTTTTAGTACACTGTTATTTTCGCTAATTAAATTTGAACAGTCATCATAAAAGAATTCTTGTCTGCCGGAATCCAGACTTTCTAATGCTGTTTTTCTTCCAAGTAAATCATATTCTACAGATATAGGATAATTTTTTGAATCAAACGCTTTAAGCATTTCTCCCATTTCATTGTACACATACTTTACTTCTGTAAGCATGATCCAGTCTTTATCTAGTTTGGCGACACGAACTATATTTCCACGACTATCACATTCTTGAACAGAAACATTGTTATTTTGATCTATTGAATATGAAATTACTTTTCCATTTTTTATTTCAAATTTAGCAGATTGAATAGTACCATCGGGTAGAGTAGTTTGTATTTTTCTGTCTTTTTCATCATATTCATATGCAGTGCATAATTTAGTCATACTAGGATTTGTTTTCAATAAATCTTGAATTGTTCCTGGAATAAATACAGTCATACCTTCTTTTATAACACGACCTTTATTATCATATTCAACTGCACCGCTAACATTCCAGCCTTCTTTTTTTCTAACAAATCCAGTTTTAGCAGTTCTTACTACACGTCCAAGTCCATCAATTTGTAATATAGTTTGAATTATTGAAGAATCGTAATCAAAGGTAACCTTGTTATTTGTTACAGCATACCATAATTCATGAATGGAATTGTTGTTATTTGTAGAAGTAAAGTATTCATAACTAACAGCAGGGGTTCCAGAAAGATCATCATAAGAAGTCCAGATTTTTTTAATTCTTTGCCAAGAATCATATTCATATTTGAGTTTATTATTATTACAATCAATTTCTATTTTCTTAGTTTGTGTTGCTGGATTATACTCTATAGTACTTTCATAAGTTCCTGTCTCTTTTCCATATTGAAGAATTCTCTCCAGGAACATATTCATTTTATCATCATATTTGTACTTTATTGTGGCCCCATTTTTATCTGATACACTTCTTATATTTCCATAATCATCATATTCAATTGTATTTTCTGTATAGTTATAGATATCATAATATTGATATAGTTTTTTTAATTGACCTTTATCAGTATACTCTCCAGCCCGATGTCTAATAAGTTTATTATT
>JAEEHM010000061.1 GCA_016280895.1 Bacillota bacterium | reverse complement strand
TAAAGGAGATTTTATGAACGATTATAAAACATTAGCTAAACTTACTAATTATGCAAGAAAAGAAATCAAAGATGATGATATTAAAAATAGTGCCTATTTTCGTTGGTTAAATAAAAAAGTAGAAGCAGAAGAATATATCTTTAAAATGAATGAGGATAACTTAAATAAAATTAGTCGTCCTGCTAGTGGTTTTTTAGAGATATCAAATTCACATTATGATAAGTGCTTATTATTATCTTCTAATATTGATGTTGAAAATACACGCCCTCGTCCAAGTGCTGGTATTGTTATTGATTTAAGTGAAAAAGATAAGGGTATTGATATTACTAAATTCAATCGAGTTAGACTTAATATTTATTTAGAAGCTGTAGGAATTCAAAATGTGTATTTCCATTTCTTTATTGGCAATGATAATGTGAAAGATATACATACCTTATCAGTTTACGCAAACACTGATAATAAGGTAATGTGGGAAATTGATGATTTTGATCGCGATAATGTGAAGAAGATGGTAATCACTCCTTTCTTATTTGGTTGCCCAAGTGAAGCCTTAGGTAAAATTAAAATATACATAAGTGATATCAAAGTAGAAAAAGTAAAAAAGGATTATGACTTAGGATTTGATCTTGAGGATAGAATTGCGTATAGTCATGTTGGTTATTTCACAAAAGCAAAAAAGATTGCCCTTGTGTCTATATTAAATAAGAAAGAGTATGATATTGTAGATGAAAATGGCAATGTTGTATTTACTGCTGATGCAAGTGATGTTAGTAGTGATTTAGGTAAATTCTATAGCCTTGATTTTTCTAACTTCAAGAAAAAAGGTAGATACGCAATTAAGTGGGATAATAATAAAACTCCTTATTTTGAAATAAGTGATAATCCATATTTAGTAAGTGAACTTAAATCAATGAATTTCTTAAGAAGCTTAAGATGTGGCGAAGATATACCTGGTGTACATAGTGCCTGCCATTTGAATTGTAGAACTGTTGATAAAGAAGGAAACAGTGTGCCTAACTTTGGTGGTTGGCACGATGCTGGTGACTTAAGTCAATTTGAGATACCTACTGCAGAAATGACACATGCTTTAGTAGATTTAGCTTTTGCAACTAATGATGAAGCCTTAAAAGAAAGAATAAAAGAAGAAGCTAAGGTCGGTGGTGATTGGCTACTTAGAACTAGCTTCCATAATGGTGAAAGAGCTCTTGCGATTACATATAAATTATGGAGAGATAATTTGTTGATGTTTGATAATAAGGATGTTTTTGCAAGCGTTGCTGAAAATGGGCCATTTGAAAACTTCTTATCTGCAGCAGCATTAGCAAGCCTTGCAAGATTATATAAGGAAGATTATCCTATTTATAGTGATTGGTGCTTACGTACAGCTATTGAAGATTTCAATTTTGGCGTTGATGGCTATAAAGAAGGAATACATACTAAACGTTGGGGTTCAAATATTGATAGTGTTGTATGTGGTCACGCCATTACTGCAGCTTGTGAAATCTACAAGATGAATAATGATAATTCATTTTTAGATATTGCGAAAAAATATGCTAAAGTAGTACTTAAATGTCAACAATCAACATATCCAGATTGGAATAAGCCAATTAGAGGTTTCTTCTATGAAGATCCTAAGCATAAATATATGTTGACATATGAACATCGTGGACATGAACAATCACCTATTCAAGGTCTATGTAATCTTTATAAGATGCTTCCAAATGATCCGGATAGTAAGAAGTGGTTAAAGGGTATTAAATTGTATAAAGAATATATCTTATCAACATTATTTGCAACTCAACCTTATGGAATGCTTCCAGGTCATGTATATGATATCAACAAATTAAATATGGAAAGATTTACATCTGGTGGTTGGGTTAAAGATAGTATTGAAGGTCTTGCTTATTTACAAAAAGAAGCAAGCACTGGAATTAAACTTGCAGATGGAGTTTATTTAAGAAGATTTCCAATTGCGATTCAAAGACGTGGCTTCCATGCTACTCTTCTTAGCAAAACAAAGGGCTTAAGTGAAGTTGCGAAAATATTAAATGATAAAAAGCTGATGCAAATCGCAATTGACCAATTAGAATGGATCTTAGGTAAAAATCCATTTGCGTCTTCAACAATGTATGGTGAAGGACACAATTATCATCCTTTATATGTTGCATATTCACGTCAAATGGTTGGTTCACTTCCAGTTGGTATTATGACTAAGGGTGATTTAGATTTACCTTATTGGCCTACTTATGATAATGCAGTATTCAAAGAAATATGGGGACATACTACAGGAAAATATTTGTGGGTACTTGCAGATATCTTAAAAATGTATAAATAAATAAAGCTTGTATTCTTTAAAGAATACAAGTTTTTTTAATGGGAAATTTTCACGTATAAAACGTTTACAATTAAAAAATGCCTTGACACTATTTTTTTTACTATGGTATAATAATGTAAATATAAGTAAATGCGATGAGCAGAAAAGAGTAACTTTTCTAAATTGACTAAAGAGAGTTGTCGGTTGGTGCAAGACAATAGTTAAAGAATAGTGAAGATCATTCTGTTAGTAGTCTTCTGAAAGCAAAGAAATTTGTGTGTAAGTTTGATCGGTTAGTTCCCGTTAGCGAACTGGTGATGTGATTGCATTATCAAAGAGTGGTGTGAAAATAAAGAAGAACTTACTTTCATCTTTTTGGTAGATGAAAGTTTTTTTAAAAAATAAAGTACTTTTTACTCAAGCATACTTATATAATTTAACACGAAAGGAGTTTATTATTATGAAAAAGGTGTTAAGTGTTTTAGTGTTATTTTTATTCTCAGTATGCTTTTTAACTGCTTGTAAAAAGAATAGTGATGATGTCGTGAAACTAGGAGTCGTTTCTAACTTATCTGTAGCTGCTCAATTCTATGGTGAAGAAGTTGTTAATGGCTATAAATTAGCTGTCGATGAAATTAATAAAAATGGTGGATTTGAAGTTGATGGTAAGAAATTAAAAGTTGAATTAGTAATTAAAGATGATGCAGCTGATGCTTCAACTGCTGTTACTCAATACAATACAATGGTAGATGATATCGATGCTGTATTAGGTGCTACTATCACTGGTACATCAATCGCTTTATCAGAAGCTTGCAATGCTGATGGTATGCCAATGGTTACACCATCTGGTACAGGTGATAGAATTACTTATGATAATGGTAAATTAAAATCTACAGTTTTCCGTACATGCTTTATCGATTCTTATCAAGGTACAATCTTAGCTAAGTTCGCTAAAGATAAAGATGCGAAAAGAGCTGTATTATACAAGTGCTCTGGTTCTGATTATTCAAAGGGTATTGCTGATGCATTTGCCGCTGGAGCAAGCGAATATGGATATACTGTTGTAGAAACATTAACTTATGCAAAATTAGATGATTTAAAAACATCAATGGCTACATTTACAACTAAGACATTAGCTGCTTTACCAGATATTGTTGTAGTTCCTGATTATACAGATGAAGTTCGTACAGTTGTTGCTGCATTAAGAACTGCTGGTTACGAAGGTGTTATTTGTGGCGGAGATGGATGGGATGGAGTTACTGAAGGATATGATCATCCAGCATATTTCCTAAACACATTCTATGCTACTGCTATTTATCCAAATGACACAACTGAAAAAGTAGCTCAATTCTATGCAAAATATAAAGCTGCATTCAATGATTCATCTTATGATTTCTATAGAAATGGTCATAGTGAAGTTCCTTCTATGTTTGCTGCTTTAGCATATGATGCTGTATATCTATATGCAGAAGCATTCAAGAAAGCTGGCACTAAAGATAATGCAGAAGTTGTAAAAGCTTTAAAAGCAATCACATTTGATGGTGTTACTGGTTCATTAACTTTTGATAGTAAAAATAACCCACAAAAGAGTGCTCCAATTTTAACATTCAAGGCAGATGGTTCATTAGAGTATTATAAAGCATTATAATAACAACTATCTAAATAAAGAAAATAATAATTAAATGTATGGAGTAGCTAAAAATAACAATTGCTACTCCATTTATTATGAAATACAATATAAGAAAAGGAAGTGGGATATATGAGTCAATTCTTTCAATATTTATTGAATGGTTTATCGACTGGTAGTATCTATGCTTTGGTAGCATTGGGCTACACAATGGTATATGGTATTATTAAACTAATCAATTTTGCCCATGGTGATATCATCATGGTAGGAGCTTTTGTGGCCCTGGGATCTACTAGCATATTGGTGAAATTAGGTCTACCACCCGTCTTATGTGTTATTATCACAATGGTGGCAACTGGAGCCTTAGGCTTCTTAACAGAAAAGTTGGCTTATAAACCACTTAGAAAAGCTAAGAGAATTACAGCCTTAATTACAGCAATCGCAATATCTTTCTTACTTGAAAATTTATTTGCAATTAGATTTTCTAGTAGAGATAAAACATCACCTACTATTTTTGAGTTAGGTAGTTTTAAAATTGGTAATATTGATATTCAATGGAAATTAGTTATTATTATTTCAATTTTAGTTATTTCTACATCTGCATTAACATTATTTGTTAATAGAACAAGAATGGGTAAAGCAATGAAGGCTGTTAGTGAAAATCCAGATGCTGCTAGTTTAATGGGTATTAATGTAGATACTACAATTTCTACTACATTCATTATCGGTGCTGCTCTTGCTGGTTTAGCATCAGTAATGTATGTTATTTATTATAGTAGTTTTAATAATATGCTAGGTTCAAGCTTAGGTATTAAAGCATTCGTTGCCGCTGTACTTGGTGGAATTGGTTTGATTCCTGGTGCGGTATTGGGCGGATTAACAATTGGTGTTATTGAAAATATGGTTGCAGCATATATTGATCCTAAGTGGATTGATATTATAACTTTCTCAATTTTAATATTTATTCTATTAGTAAAACCATCAGGAATCTTAGGAAAGAATACGAAAGAGAAGGTATAAGACTATGACGTTTAAGAAATTATTAATGAAAAAATATTCTAGAAGAGTAGTTAATCTTATATCTTGTATTTTGTTGATATCAATGGTGACTCTAATTACACCTAATATTTCTAAGGCATTTACTACAATTATGATTACTATTTGTATCAATGTGCTTGTTGCAGTATCTTTAAATATTTCTGCTGGATCTATGGGTGAAGTAGTATTAGGTCAAGCTGGTTTTATGGCGATAGGTGCATATTCATCTGGACTATTCTGTAAATATGTTCCTATGAATAATATGTTTTTAGAATATTTAATATGTATTGTTGTCGCAGCTGTTATTGCAGGTTTAGTTGGATTTGTTGTTGGTATTCCGTGCCTTAGACTCCGTGGTGATTATCTTGCAATAGTTACGCTAGGATTTGGGGAAGCAATTAGATGTTTAATTGAAAATCTAGATAAAATTACTGGAGGCCCAAGTGGACTTACCAGTCTTCCTAGACTTTTGAACTCTTCAAATAGGGCACTTGGTGGATATGGCGCAGTATTAATTGCGATAACTACTACAGTAGTTTGTGTTGGTTGTATTTATTCCTTTATGACATCTCGTTATGGTAGAGCAATTCTATCAATAAGAGAAGATGCTATTGCAGCAGAAGCTGCAGGTATTCCTGTTACTAGATATAAGGTAATGGCTTTCACAATTTCAGCGATGTTTGCAGGTATTGGTGGTGCAATGTTTGCGCATACAATTGGTTCTATTTATCCATCTAATTTCAATTTAAGTAAATCAATTGATTATTTAGTAATGGTAGTATTTGGTGGATTAGGTTCTTATACTGGTTCTATTTTGTCAGCTACAATTTTAAGTTATCTAACGATTAGATTGACCAACCTTGCAGCATGGAGACTTGTTATTTATTCACTTGCATTGATTCTTGTTATGATATTCCATCCAAAAGGATTATTTGGTATTAAGGAATTCTCAATGACAAATGCTATTTTAATTGTACCTGGTAAAATTAAATTATTGTTTACAAAAGCACAAGATGCAAAGAATAACAAAAAAGAAACAATAATTGAAACCGAAGAAGTCGAAGAAACTGAAAATAATAAGATGGAAGCTGAAGATGAAGAAGCAAAAGAAGCCGAAGCTTTAGAAGAAGATAATATGAATAATGGAGGTAAATCTGATGGAAAATAAATATCAAGGATTAGAGCCTCTATTAAGAGTAGATAATTTAAGTATTAATTTTGGTGGCCTAAAGGCTGTAGATAATGTTAGTTTAAAAGTATATCCTGGTGAAATCGTTGGTTTAATTGGACCAAATGGTGCTGGTAAAACAACAGTATTTAATTTACTTACTGGTGTATATGAACCAAGTGAAGGTAGTATTACTATTGATGGAAAAGAAATGCCGAAAAAGATTAAACCACATGAGGTTGTTAAATTAGGTCTTGCAAGAACTTTCCAAAATATTAGACTTTTCAAGCAATTAACAGTACTTGAAAATGTAATGGTTGCATTCAATCAAGAAATGAAAACTAACATTTTCCAATCAGCTTTACGTACAAGAAAGTTCTATAAGGAAGAAGAATATTATAAGAATAAAGCATTAGAAATATTGTCAATATTTGATCTTGCAATATATGCTAGTGAACAAGCACAAAATCTTCCTTATGGTAAACAAAGAAAGTTGGAAATTGCACGTGCTATGGCAACAAATCCAAAAGTATTATTATTAGATGAACCTGCAGCAGGTATGAATCCTACTGAAACACATGAATTAATGGAAATGATTGAATATATCAGAAAGAATTATAAAATTGCGATTTTATTAATTGAACATGATATGAGTTTAGTAATGAATATTTGTGAATACATCACAGTACTTGAATATGGTGCTCCAATTGCTGCTGGTAGTCCTGAAGAGATTGCGAATAATCAAAGAGTAATTCAAGCATATTTAGGAAGTGAGGATTAATATGGCATTATTAGAAGTAAATGAAATTAATGTTTTTTATGGTCATATTCATGCCTTAAAGAATGTTTCACTTAAGGTAGAAAAAGGAAATATTGTTACTTTAATTGGTGCTAATGGTGCTGGTAAAACAACACTTCTTACTACAATTTCAGGTATTCACAGACCTGCAACTGGTACAATAGAGTATAATTATAATGATACTACTTATAATCTTGAAAAGGTAAAACCACATAAGATTGTTGCTTTAAAATTAACTCAAGTTCCTGAAGGTAGACAAGTATTTGCGAATTTAAGTGTTGATGATAATTTAGAGATGGGTGCTTTTCTTCAAAAAGATAAAAAGCATATCAAAGAATT